>JBATPF010000454.1:0-11551 GCA_049291355.1 Giesbergeria sp. | reverse complement strand
GGCCGCGACCAATGGTGTCGAGAGCGCGCCGCCCACCACGTAGCCCATGACCGGCAGCGTCGCCATCCAGCCAAACGGCGCCAGTTGCAGGCCCACGAGCCCATTGATGGCGATGAAGACCACGTTGTTGGTCGAGAGGAGGCCCTGGCACAGGGCGAGCAGCCAAAGATTTTTCTTCATAGGGGGTCGTTATTGTGCGGGGCCGCGGCGGTCCTTAGCAGTCGCGTGGGCGCCGAGGGGCGGCTTCGATTGTGGCGCTGTCTTGACAAAGGTCAGCGCACAGCGCGTCGGTCACGCGTATGGTTGCGCGCTATTGCGCAGCCGCCTGCCCCCTGCGGCGCTCGCGCTTTTCTCCTGGTCTTCGCATGCACGCCCCCACACTCACACCCACCCCCGAAGCCGCAGCGCCTGCACCCGCACTGCTCCCCTTTGAACTGGTCTGCCCCGCAGGCAGCCTGCCGGCCCTCAAGGCTGCGGTAGACAACGGCGCCAGTTGCGTCTACCTGGGCCTGCGCGACGCCAACAACGCGCGCAACTTCGCCGGGCTGAACTTTGACGAAGCGGCCATTGCCAGCGGCATTGCCTACGCCCACGCCAAGGGCTGCAAGGTGTTCATGGCGCTCAACACCTACCCGCAGGCCGCCAACCCCGCGCCCTGGCGCGCGGCAGTGGACAAAGCCGTGGACCTGGGCGTGGACGCCGTCATCCTGGCCGACCCGGGCCTGATGCAATACGCCGCGCAGCACCACCCCAAGCTGCGCCTGCACTTGTCGGTGCAGGGCTCGGCCACCAGTGCCGACGCCATCAACTTCTACCGCGAGCAGTTCGGCGTCGTGCGCGCCGTGCTGCCGCGCGTGCTGTCGATGGAGCAGGTGCGGCGTGTGATCGACCGTACCCCGGTGGAAATCGAAGTCTTCGGTTTTGGCAGCCTGTGCGTGATGGTGGAGGGGCGCTGTGCCCTGTCGTCGTATGTGACGGGCGAGTCGCCCAACACGCACGGCGTGTGCTCGCCGCCCAAGTCCGTGCGCTGGCAAGAAACCCCCAAAGGCCTGGAGTCGCGCCTGAACGGCGTGCTGATCGACCGCTACGCCCCCGGCGAGAACGCCGGCTACCCGACGCTGTGCAAGGGGCGCTTTGACGTGGCCGAAGACAAAAACTACTACGCCATCGAAGAGCCGACCAGCCTGAACACGCTCGAACTCCTGCCCGAGTTGATGAAGATCGGCGTGCGTGCCGTGAAGATCGAAGGGCGCCAGCGCAGCCCCGCCTACACCGCCCAGGTCACCAAGGTCTGGCGCGAGGCCATCGACAACTGCCTGGCCGACCCCTTGCGCTACGCCCCCAAGACCGCCTGGATGGCCAGCCTCGACCAGGTGGCCGAGGGCCAGCAGCACACCCTGGGCGCCTACCACCGGCCATGGAAATAACAACGATGTCTTCCTTGAAACTCTCGCTCGGCGCGCTGCAGTACTACTGGCCGCGCCAGACCATCTTCGACTTCTACGAGGCCGTCGCCGCCTCGCCCGTGGACATCGTCTACCTGGGCGAAACCGTGTGCTCGCGCCGCCACGAGTTGCGGTTTTCCGACTGGATCGACATCGCCGACCTGATGCGCGATTCGGGCAAGGAGGCCGTGCTGTCGACTCAGGTGCTGCTCGAATCGGGCGTCGAGGTGAGTGCCATGCACAAGGTCACCAGCAACCCGGATTACCTGATTGAGGCCAACGACATGGGCGCCGTGCAGCGCCTGGCGGGCCACCGCCCCTTTGTCGGCGGCATGCACCTGAACATCTACAACCAGCCCTCGCTCAACTGGCTGGCTTCGCTCGGCGCCACGCGCTGGGTGGCGCCGCTGGAGATGAAGCACCAGGACCTCTCCGCCCTCATTCTGACCCGCCCACAAGGCCTGCAGACCGAGGTGTTTGCCTATGGCCGCATGCCGCTGGCGTTCTCAGCGCGCTGCTTTACCGCCCGCCAGCGCAACTTGCCCAAAGACGACTGCCAGTTCGCCTGCTTGGACCACCCCGACGGCCTGATGCTCAAAACGCGCGAGAGCGAGGATTTTTTGGTGCTCAACGGCATCCAGACACAGTCGGCCCGCGTGCACAACCTCATCGACGAACTGCCGCGCATGGAGCGGATCGGCGTGGCCGTGGCGCGCATCAGCCCGCAGGCGCAGCACACCAACGAGATCGTCGCCTTGTTTGACGCCGTGCGCCGCGGCACACTGGCGCCCCACGACGCCCGCAGCGAGCTGCAGCCCCTGGTGCCCGACCAGAGCTGCAACGGCTACTGGCACGGCCAGCCTGGCCTGGACCTGGTGGAGACGAAAGCGCTGGCTCCCGCCTGACACGCAAGCGATGCAACTCGAAAAATACCATCTAAAAGTGCCTCTAGCGCTTATTGGATAAGGGTTAGCAGCTATCAAAGTAAAAGCAGAGCACGCCACAAGGACCGCCATGAACGCCTCCCCCACCCCCCGCCCCTTCACCCTGCCTACGCCCCTGGCGGCGCTCACCGGGCGGCTGCCCGCGTACCCGGGCTCGCTGCTGTTGGTGACGGCACTCAACCTGGGCGTCGCGCGCCAAATTCCAAGCGATGTGGGCGAGATGCTGCGCGGCAAGCGCCTGCGCATTCAGGTGCGCGACGCCCGCGTCACTTTGGATTTCACCTGGACCGGCAACGCCTTCGCCGCCCGGCCGCGCCAGCGCGAGACCGACCTGTGTATTTCTACCTCCGCGCACGACTTTCTGCTGCTGGCGCAGCGCCAGCAAGACCCCGATACGCTGTTCTTCAACCGCCGTCTGGTCATGGAGGGCGACACCGAGCTGGGCCTGGTGGTGAAGAACACGCTGGACGCGCTGGAACTGCCGGTGCTCGACCTGCAGCAGTGGGCGCCACGCGAGTGGGCGCCACGCGAGTGGGCGCCGCGTCAAGTGCTCTCTCGCTTGGCGGCGCTCCGCCCCGGCGCGCGCCCTGCCCATCCCTTCACTCCCGGTACCCGGCCATGAGCGGCGAGAGGGAGGCTCTGCCGCTGGTCTATTCCTGCTCCGGTTGCTCCAGCGCCGCGCAACTGGCCAACCACGTGGCCCTGCGCCTGGACCGCGCTGGCGTGGCGGAAATGTCGTGCATTGCCGGTGTCGGCGGCGACGTGGCCAGCCTGGTGCGCACCGCGCGCTCCGGCCGCCCCATCATTGCGCTGGATGGCTGCCCGCTCAACTGCGTGCAGGGGTGCCTGGCGCGCCACGGTATTGCCGCCGACCGGCACTACCAGCTGCAGCAATACGGCGTAAAGAAGCGCCGCCACGAAGACTTTGACCCCGCGCAGGCGGGCACGGTGCTGGAGAAAGTCCAGGGCGATTTGCTCGAAAATCCGCTGGCACCCGCCGTTCGCACCAGCGACGCAGCCAACCAGGAAACCGATCAGCGCCATTCCCTGCGATTGGCATAAGCTGGGGCCCATGAACATTGCCCACGCACCGCAACGCATCATCGTCGGCATCTCGGGCGCCAGCGGCGCGGTGTATGGCGTGCGCTTGCTGCAGGTGCTGCGCGAATGCCCCGGCGCCGAATCGCATTTGGTGGTCTCGGACGCCGGCTGGCGCACGCTGCGCCACGAATTGGGCATGGAGCGCCCCGCCGTCGAAGCCCTGGCGCACCAGGCGCACGACGCGCGCGACGTCGGCGCCAGCATTGCCAGCGGCTCGTTTCAGTGTGCCGGCATGGTGGTAGCGCCCTGCTCCATGCGCACCTTGGCTTCCGTGGCGCACAGCCTGTCGGACAACCTGCTGACGCGTGCCGCCGACGTGGTGCTGAAAGAGCGCCGTCGCCTGATACTGATGGCGCGCGAGACCCCGCTGCACCTGGGCCATCTGCGCAACATGGTCAGCGTGACCGAAATGGGCGCCATCGTCTGCCCGCCCATGCCCGCCTTTTACCTGCGCCCCCAAAGCGTGGCCGACATCGTGGACGCCAGCGTGGCGCGGGTGCTGGACTTGCTTGGCCTGCCGCACGCCCTCGCCCAACGCTGGGCAGGAGAAGAAAAATTGGGGTCAGATTCCAATTAATTGGCAACCCCTTCGCCCTCTGCCGGCGCGCGTGGGTCCATCTGCAATACCGCCTGCGAGCCTGCCCCCATAGCGACGAAATCTCCCTTCAGATCCGCAGGCACCGGAGCAGCGGCGTGAATGCGCTTGAAGGAATACACGGCCAGCGCCGCCATCACCGCAGCGTAGAACAGCATCAGGCTGGCCGGCCCGGCCACATCCATCACCGCGCCCGCCAGCACCGGGCCGATGGCGGCGCCCACACCGTGAACGAGCAGCAGGCCGCCGGTGAATTCCACCAGACGGGAAGAATCGATCACATCGTTCACATGCGCCACACCCAGGCCGTAGATCGAAAAGATCAGCCCGCCAAGCAACAGCGACAGGGGCAGCAGGGAATCAACCGACAGACCGGCCAGCACATAGGCCGCCGCCGTAACTGCCGCACCCAGAATGCACACCCAAAGCAGCACCAGGCGCCGGTCGTGGCTGTCGGAGTAATGCCCCACGGGCCATTGCAGCGCAGCGCCCCCCAGAATCGCCGTGGCCATGAACGTCGCGATGCCTGCGTCGCTAAAGCCCACGGATTTACCAAAAACCGCCGTCATGCCGTAGAAGGCGCCGGTGATCAGGCCCGACGCAAACGCGGCCGCCATGCCCATGGGCGAGGCGTCGTAGAGCTTGCGCAGGCTAAAGCGCGGCGCCTCGACCACGGCGGGCTCGGCCACCTCGGTCATGGTGATCGGCAAGAGCGCAAAGGAAAACAGCACCGACACCAGAGCAAACGGCACAAAGCCCAGGCGGTCTCCCACCAGCAGCAGCCACTGACCGAGCGCCATGGCGACGAAGTTGATCGTCATGTACACCGCAAACAGCCGTCCGCGCAGCGCATTGGGCGCCAGCGCGTTGAGCCAGCTTTCGATGGTGATGTACAGCCCCACCATGCACATGCCAGTGACCAAGCGCAACAAGCCCCAGAACCACGGGTCCACCCAGAAGGCATGCAGTATCGGCATCGTGGAAGCGAGCGACGCCATCGCCGCAAAGGCGCGGATATGCCCCACCTTGCGAATCAGCACCGGGCAGGCAAAGGTGCCCAGCACAAAACCGGCAAAGTAGGCCGCGGTGACCAAGCCCAGGGTGACGCTGGAGAAATTCGCCAAGCCAGCGCGCAGCCCCAGTACCGAAAACAGCAAGCCGACGCCCAGCACCAGAACCCCGGAGCCGAGCAGCAAGGTGGACAGGCGCCACAGCAGGGGGCCGACGGAGGAATTGGTGGGGGAGCGGTCAGTCAATACGGGAGCCTTGGGTGCCAACCCACCGCGATCGTTGTTGCCGTGCAGCCGTGCAGCCACACATTCATTCGCGAGTGGGGCTTTTGATTATGGGAGCGAACCCCCAGCGGCCCGCCAGTGGCGCCCAAATAGCCCTGCGCGCGCACTAAAAAACCATCGCTGCAAGCGCTATCCAAAGCTGCCTGCCAAACCGCTTTGGAACCTGGCGCCGAAGGATCAGAGCGCGCCCCGACCTTTTCCACGCGCGCCATGGCAAGGCAGTGCGGGGGCCATCCCCTGCTTGGAACCCATCTCAGCATCAGCAGTGGAAAATGGGGAAAGGGAAATTTTCTCCCCCCGCCTCAGCCGAACGAGCTTACTGCTTGGGCACTACCACGATGGTGTCTCCAGAGCCGGTATTGCCGGTCCTGCCCGTTGCACCCGTTGCACCGGTGTAACCCGTGCTTCCGGTATCTCCGGTTGCGCCGGTTGCACCAGTCGCGCCGGTGTAGCCGGTGTTTCCGGTGTTGCCCTGTGGTCCAGCGGGCCCCGTGCATGCACCCAGTCCGATAAGCGCGAGCAGAAGAACGGATGCGGTTGCGTATTTCATAGTGGTCCTTTGGGTTGTACTCGGCTAAAAAAGCCGAATGAACCAGCGTAAGGGGCCCGGCCACACCACGCCACAGGTGCATGCCGCGAGACAGCGTGGGCTGGCGCCTACGCGATGGCTGTCGTCCGGTCGCGGCCAGGGGCTCGCCCACAACCGAAATCAATCTTCTTCCCAACAGCTGCGACCGATCGCACCTGCGCACGCTCGCAAAAACCATAGCTGCCAGCGCAATCCAATCCTGCGCAAACGCCTTGTTTGGCCTGAAAATCACCCCATGTCCACGCACGACCTCCGCAGCTTCCTCACCCAGCTTGAACAGACCGGCGATCTGCGCCGCATCACCGAGCCTGTCTCACCGCACCTGGAAATGACCGCCTTGTGCGACCGCGTGCTGCGCGCCGGCGGGCCGGCCCTGCTTTTTGAAAACCCCACGGGCCACACCATGCCGGTGCTGGCCAACCTGTTCGGCACGCCCGAGCGCGTGGCGCGCGCCATGGGGGTGGACAGCATCGCCGGGCTGCGCCCGTTTGGCGAGCTGCTAGCCTCGCTCAAGGAGCCCGAGGCGCCCAAGGGTTTCAAGGAAATGGTGGGCATGAGCAGCCTGCTCAAGACTCTGTGGAACATGGCGCCCAAGGAACGCAGCAGCGCACCCTGCCAGGAGCTGGTGTGGGAGGGCGCAGACGTGGACTTGGCCCGCTTGCCGATCCAGCACTGCTGGCCAGACGACGTGGCACCGCTCATCACCTGGGGCCTAGTCATCACGCGCGGGCCACACAAGGCGCGGCAAAACCTGGGCATCTACCGCCAGCAGGTTTTGAGCCGCAACCAGCTCATCATGCGCTGGCTGGCGCACCGCGGCGGTGCACTCGATTTTGCCGAGCATTGCCGCCTGCGCCCCGGCGAGCCTTACCCGGTGGCCGTCGCCATTGGCGCCGACCCGGCGACCATCCTGGGCGCCGTCACGCCCGTGCCCGACAGCTTGTCTGAATACCAGTTCGCCGGCCTGCTGCGCGGTGCGCGCACCGAGGTGGCGAAGGCGCTGGGCGTGCCGCTCTCGGTGCCGGCGCATGCCGAAATCGTGCTCGAAGGCCACATCTACCCCGACGCCGCGCATGGCAGCGGCTGGCAGCACGCGCTCGAAGGGCCGTACGGTGACCATACCGGCTACTACAACGAGCGCGCCGAGTTCCCGGTGTTCACGGTGGACCGCATCACGCTGCGCAAGGGCGCCCTCTACCACTCGACCTACACCGGCAAACCGCCGGACGAACCGGCTGTGCTGGGCATGGCGCTCAACGAACTGTTCATTCCGCTCTTGCAGCGCCAGTTCCCGGAAATCATCGACTTCTATCTGCCGCCCGAAGGCTGCAGTTACCGCATGGCACTGGTGCGCATCAAGAAAGCCTACCCCGGCCACGCCCGGCGCGTGATGATGGGCGTGTGGAGCCATTTGCGCCAGTTCATGTACACCAAGTTCATCGTGGTGGTGGACGAAGACGTGGACGTGCGCGATTGGAAGGAAGTCGTATGGGCCATGACCACGCGCATGGACCCGGTACGCGACACCCTGCTGATTGAGCACACCCCCATCGACTACCTCGACTTCGCTTCGCCCGTCAGCGGCCTGGGCGGCAAGATGGGCATGGACGCCACCAACAAGTGGCCGGGCGAAACCCAGCGCGAATGGGGCCGCACCATTGCCATGGACGACGGTGTTCAGTCGCGGATGGATGCGTTAGCGGGCTCGCTTGGGCTTTAGGAGTCTATGGGGCTTGGAAATCGTTGGCGGCATGATTTTGCTCGCGTCCCATCACTGCGGTGCAGCTGCGCCGATCGCCTCGGTTCGGCGCATTTCAGTGGATTGAACCCGTTCTTTCTCGTCTTGCGTGTGCCAAGTGCGATGCACGTCGCAGCGCCGGACGTGCGAAGTCGCATCGACCCGAACAACGCGGTTGCGCCCCATTCGCTTGGCCTCGTACAAGGCTGAATCCGCGCGTTCCAGCGTGGCTTCGAGCGGCTCACCTCGCTGGTGCTCTGTCCAGCCGATAGAGACCGTCATGCCGATGTCCTCGCCATCCCCTGGAATCGATGCACACTCCACGCTCTTGCGCAGGCGTTCCAGCAGCTCGGCCGCGTGCGACTTGCGCGCTTCGGAAAGCAGCAACACAAACTCTTCGCCACCCCAGCGGGCCAACACGTCGCCACTGCGCAACTCGCCACTCACAACGTCTGCAAAGGCTTTGAGCGCCCGGTCGCCGGCGGTGTGTCCATGCGTGTCGTTGATCTCCTTGAAAAGATCAATGTCGAGCTGCGCCAACAAGAGCGGCTGGCCACTGCGCTCGCAACGGCGCAGCTCAAGGGCCATGAGTTCCGACATCTGCCGGCGGTTGAACAAGCCGGTCAACTCGTCGCGCATGGCCAGATCTCGAATTTGAACGAGTGCGCTCTCCAATTCGCGCTTTTGTTGACGAAGGCGCGCACGAATGCTTTGAACTTGAAGGCACATCAGCGTTCCGGCGACGAGCGACAGCATGACGATAGTGAGATGGGCTGCCACCATTGCATTCGTTGGCCGTGGCGACTGAAGGTGGGCAGCGATGAACACTGCGAGCGTGTAAAGGCCCATGGAGTACAGCATGAGGGAGACTGTCTGCCTGCGGTTGCGACCGAAAATCCCGTACATGAGGATGATGACCAGGACCGGCAGCACCAATGCGCGCAGGGGCCCGGCGATGACGTAAGCCACAGCATTCCACGTAAGCGCCCATTGCATCTGAAACTGCGTCATAGACGGGTCGGCCAATCGCTCGCTCCAGCCGCTGCGAATAAGGACGGTTGCGAAGGCCAAACCGGATACCGCTGCAAAGGACCACCAGTTCACCACCTTGGCGTCCAACTCACCACTCACGGCGAGTACGTGCATTGCCAAAGCGCAGGACACCATCATGGCAGTCGCCACCGCAGCCATGGAAGTGCGGCGCCGACGGATGGGCTCACCACCCAACAAGGGGGTCAGCCAACCTGAAAGTTGAGCGCGGAAAGGGAACACGAGGGGTTCCAGCAGAACAGGGTGGATGCCGTTCGGACAGTGAAGAACATGCATTGTCGATGCAATTGTTACTTTTCGTGTCGGACACGCGCTCGTGCTGGAAGTGGCAGTCACGCAGCACGCGGCGTTGACAGCGGGGTATCGGCCCCAACGATCGCGCCGGCGCTGCGCGTGTGGAGCCGCGCCTACTCTTGTGGTGCTGTTGCGGGCGCCGGCGCCACCGGTCGCGCCGCTGGAACAAACGCGTCGGAGAAGCACGAGCCTTCGCCCAGACCCTGCGCCAGGAAGGCCGGGATCGCCGTCTCGACCATGCGCACCGAGCCACAGAGATAGACCTCGTGGCCGCTGAGGTCGGGGAAATCTTCCAGCATGGCATCGTGCACCAGGCCTATGCGCCCCTCCCAGCCATCGCCCGGCTCGGGTTCTGACACCACCGGCACTACACTGAAGTTGGAGTACTGGCGCTGCCACTCCTCGCATAGCGCCAGCATGTACAAATCCTTGCTGTGGCGCACGCCCCAATACAGCCGCATGGGACGCGTGATTCCGCGCGCAAAGGCATCCAACACGATGCTCTTGATGGGCGCGAAGCCTGTCGCGCCGGCAATGAACAGTATGGGCTGGGTGCCTTCTCGCAGCGTGAACTGGCCGCGCGGACCTTCAAACACGATCGTGTCGCCGACCTGCATGGCCTCAAACACGTGGGTGGTAAAACGCCCGCCTGGAACCAGACGCACGTGCAGCTCGATCAGCGCGTTGTCCTGGGGAGAATTGGCAAACGAGAAAGCACGGCGCTCGCCGTCCTCCAGCACGATATCGATGTACTGGCCGGCCTCGAAGCTCAGGCGCGCAGCACCCGGCAGCTCCAGGCGCAGACGCATCACGTCGTCGGCCAGATGCTCCATGTTCACCACGCGTGCCTCGTACTGTGGCACCTCGGTGGCGCTCGCGCCGGTGAAGCCATCGACGGCAATCACTACGTCGCCATTGGGCACGGCGCAGCACATCAGCGCCAAGCCGCGCGCCAGCTGAGCGTCAGACAGGGCAGATTTTTGGTACGGGCGCTGCTCCACAGTGCCTTGCTCCATGCTGCAAAGGCACAGACCACAGGCGCCGTTGCGGCACTCATAGGGCAGCGCGAGTCCCGCGCGCAGGCCGGCGTCGAGCAGCGTCTCACCCGGTCGCAGCGTGAATTCAGCGGCACTTGCGCCCTCGCCGCGCACGGTAGCGTGCAGCGTGCCTTGCGCCGTGCTTCGCCGCTGCGGCCACAGAGGCAGGAGCAGCATCACCAACGTAATGCCGGACACCAGCGCCCACACCTGACCAAGGGGCCACTGGCTGAGCAGCGGGTAAAGCGCCAGCAGGAACCAGTCGAGCTTCACGCTCATGACCGCCTTGGCCAGATTGGCAGCGCCCCCCTGGCTGAGCACCGGCGCAACCAGCGACATGACGAGCAAAGTGCTGACCAAGCCGATCACTACCGGGCGCGGGGGCGTGGTGCGCGCCTTGGGCACACGCTGCACGTGGATCCACATGAGCAGCAACACCACCAGCGGCAGGCCGATGTGCAGGAAGGAGAGCAGCGAGAAGAAGCGGTCGCTGACGCTGTCGGCATAAACAAAGTTGCGCATCAGCGTGCCGCTGAACGGCGGCAGCCAGTCGAGCATTTCAAAGCTGGTGACGGTGACGTACTGCGCCAGCGCGTCCCAGGGAAGCATGTAGCCGTTGACGCCCGAGGCGTAGACCAGCCAGATCAGCGCCACCCCGGTAACCCAGGAAAACCAGCGAAAACCATGGAACAGGTTGAACGCGAAGTAGCGCAGCATGTGCAGCATCATGGTGAGCACCATGGCATCCGACGCATAGCGGTGCACGCTGCGCAGGATGCCTCCCAACCACCACTGGCCGTGCGTCAACGACTGGACCGAGTCGTAGGCGCCGGTCACACCCGTCTCAAAGAAGGCATAGAGGTACAGGCCACTGCCACCGACGATCCAGAACAGGAAAAAGGTGATCGAGCCCAGGTGGTACAAGGGATTGATTCGATCGCCGAAGGCACGATTGAACAAATCCTCCACGCGCATGAAGAGCCACTGCAGGGCCGACTGAATCACTTTCATCACTGAACCACCGTTTCATTGGCGACGGGGGTTCCCGCGCTCTCTTTTGCCCGCATTGCCCGGACCGTCACGACAATAAACAAGACACCACCGATGATGGCGACCAAACCGCCAAACCCCATCAATCCCATGCCGGCGATTTCAGCGTTCGAGCGCAGCACTTGCTCGGCGCCCGCCACCTTGCGCTGCACCCCGTAACCACCCGACCACACCAGGCCGATGATGTGCATGAGCTGCCCCAGCCCATACACCCAGGGCTGGGCCACCGCCAGACGCCCTTGCGGCGCTGCGTAACCAAGCGCAGGCAGCAGGTGGTAAACCAGCCCCATCAGCGCCAGCGTCACGCCGACGATGCAGCCGTGGTAGTGCGCGGGAATGCGCACGTTGCTGCCGCTGATGAAGATTCCGATCACGCCGCCCGCGCCAAACAGCAGGATCGAGGCCAGCAGGGC
>JBATPF010000453.1:0-7643 GCA_049291355.1 Giesbergeria sp. | reverse complement strand
ACCCAGTGCAGACTGCACCGTGATGGGCCCCAATGCGAGGGCCAGAGCGTCAGGTGCATAAAAAGCCACAGACGCAAGCGTGGCAGCCGCCAGCGCAGAGAATTTCCAACGGTGCATGGTTGCCATTAGCTGATGGGAAAAGGTGGCGTCGCCGCGCGGATTGTCGTTTTTCATGGTCTGTTGCCCGCCCCGCTCCGGCGTTAGAAAATGTGTAAAAGCACCATAGCAGCAATGTTTTGCAGTGACAAGCTAAGGAAATGGGGAAGCTTCAGCCAGGCACCGCGAAGGCGTCGCGATGCCTTTGGCTGTTGTCTTGCGACAACGAGCGTAACCGAGTGCGTCTGTTCGCAGCTGCCATTTTTGCCTGCGTCAGGCGTCCAGCAGGATGCGCAGCATACGCCGCAGCGGCTCGGCCGCACCCCACAAAAGCTGGTCTCCCACGGTGAAAGCACCCACGTAGTCCGGCCCCATGGCCAGTTTGCGGATGCGACCCACGGGAATCTGCATGGTGCCGGTGACGGCCACAGGCGTGAGATCCTTGATGGTGGCTTCGCGGGTGTTGGGAACGACCTTCACCCATTCATTGTCGGCAGCGATCATGGCTTCGATGTCGGCCACGGGCACGTTCTTCTTGAGCTTGAAGGTCAGCGCCTGGCTGTGGCAGCGCATGGCGCCCACGCGCACGCAGAAGCCATCGACGGGAATGGCTGCCGAGTCGAAACCCTCGCCCATGCCCAGAATCTTGTTCGTCTCGGCCATGCCCTTCCATTCCTCTTTGGACATGCCGTCGCCAAGATCCTTGTCGATCCAGGGAATCAGTGAGCCGCCCAGGGGAACGCCGAAGTTGGCCGTTTCGGCGCTAGTGAGCGCGCGCTGCTTGGCGATGACCTTGCGGTCGATTTCCAGAATCGCGCTTTTGGGATCGTCGAGCAGCGCCTTCACCTCGGCGTTCAGCGTGCCGTACTGCGTCAGCAGCTCGCGCATGTGCTGGGCGCCACCGCCTGACGCGGCCTGGTAGGTCTGCGTGCTCATCCACTCCACCAGGCCCGCCTTGTAGAGCGCGCCCACGCCCATCAGCATGCAGCTCACGGTGCAGTTGCCACCAATCCAGTCTTTGCCGCCGTGCGCGAGAGCAGTCTTGATGACCGGCATGTTCACCGGGTCGAGCACGATGACGGCGTTCTTCTCCATGCGCAAGGCGGACGCTGCGTCAATCCAGTGGCCGTTCCAGCCGGCGGCGCGCAGCTTGGGGTACACCGCGTTGGTGTAGTCGCCGCCCTGGGCGGTGAGGATGATGTCGCAGCGCTTGAGCGCGTCAATATTGAACGCGTCTTGCAGCGTGGTTTCGTTCTTGGCTTGCGCGGGTGCCTTGCCGCCGGCATTCGACGTGGAGAAAAACAGCGGCTCGATCAGGTCGAAGTCTTTTTCTTCGGCCATACGGTCCATCAACACCGAGCCGACCATGCCGCGCCAGCCGACGAGTCCTACCAACTTGCTCATTTCAACGCCCCTTATCGAAGTTAAAAAACAGTGTCAGACCAGACTGTTTTGCCCCGGCTCGTCTGGCCAGGGAGGGCGCACGACGAACCGGAGCTGGGTCAGCCCTTAATGGTCGTGGTTTTGGTGGTGCTTGCGCGCGCGGCCACATCTGCCAAGGTGGCAGGTGCGATGTTCACGAGGAACCGGCGGGCGGCAAACATAGGGCAATATTCTACTGGACTGGAATTTTGCGAGACTTACAGCGTTGAGGCGGCCGACAATTGCCCCGGCGGTCTGGCGCCTGAAGTTCAGGCGAAGGGCACGGAGAGTCAAAATGTCTAGAACAGAAGTTTTCAAGGATTTGCCATGGCCAGATTAACGCGGCGTCTCGTTCTGGCTGGGGGTGGGGTGGCTTTGGCTGCGGTCGGCGTTGGTGGCTATCTCGTCAAGCATCCCAGGCCTGCGCCCATTGGCTTTGACATCTCGCCGGAGGAGTTGGCACGGGCGCGTGCGTTGCTCTCGCGCCATCTTTCCATTGATGCCCATGCCCACCCAGGCCGCACCTTTGTTGACGGGGCAGAGAATCTGTCTGGGCTGGTCTGGCTCTACGCCAAGCTGGGAACGTTTGAGAAAAGAACGATTGCCGATATGCAAGCGGGCGGTTTGACCGCCGCAGCCTTTGCCGCCGTTTCAGATTTCCAGACGCTCGGCACCGCCGGGGAAGGGTTGACGGCGGTGCGGAACTTCGACCCTGGCGAAGCCTGGGCCAGCTACCAACGGCAAATCGGCAATATCCAGGCGCTGAGCGACAGCGGACTGGTTCGGCCTATCAAAACCTTGGCCGATTTCCAGTCGGCCAAGGCTTCGGGCAAGCCCGGCGCGTTCCTGACCGTCGAGGGCGGTGATTTCCTTGAAGGGAAACCGGAACGTGTGGCCCAGGCCTATGCCGATGGGGTGCGGTCCATCACGCTCATGCACTACCGCAACAACGAGTTGGGCGACATCATCACCAGTGCCCCCGTGCATGGAAAGCTGAGCGATGCTGGCGTGGCTGTGGTCAAGGCCATGAACGCCATCGGCATGTTGGTGGACGTTGCCCATGCGTCGGAAGCCACCGCCATGGGCGCCATTCGTGCGTCGTCCAAGCCCGTAATTGCATCGCATGTCCACGTGCAGAGCGAAAAACTTCAGCACCCACGGTTCATTTCTCTCGATCTGGCCAAAGCCGTTGCAGAGACAGGTGGTGGCGTGCTGGGGGCGTGGCCTGCCGGAATTGGCGTGGTTGATCTCAATGGCTTTGTGGATCGCACCTTTGAGCTGGTTGACCATGTCGGCATCGAACATGTCTGTCTGGGAACAGACATGGATGCCAACTACAAACCGGTGTTGGATACCTATGCCAATCTGCCGGTCTATGTTGCCGGGCTATTGAAGCGCGGCATGCAGGAGCCCGAGGTGGCGAAACTCATTGGCGGGAACTTCCTGCGGGTCTTTGCGGCGGTGCAGAGCGTCTGATCTGCACCAGGCCGGTGGCACACTTTGAGCCTTCAGCCCAGCGCCTTCACTACCGCATCCCCCATCTGCGCCGTGCCCACTTTTGTGGTGCCTGCGCTGTAGATATCCGGCGTGCGCAGGCCTTGGGCGAGCACGCTTTGCACAGCGGCCTCAATGCGCTGGGCGGCTGCTTCCTGGTTCAGGCTGAAGCGCAGCATCATCGCGGCAGACAGGATGGTCGCCAGCGGGTTGGCCACGCCTTTGCCGGCGATATCCGGCGCGCTGCCGTGGCTGGGTTCGTACAGGCCCTGGTTTTTGGCATTCAGCGACGCCGAGGGCAGCATGCCGATTGAGCCGGTGAGCATCGAGGCCTCGTCGCTCAGGATGTCGCCAAACATGTTGCCGGTGACGATCACGTCAAACGCCTTGGGCGCCTTGACGAGTTGCATGGCGGCGTTGTCGACGTACATGTGCTGCAGCTCTACGTCGGGGTATTGCTGCCCCACTTCGGTCATCACGTCTTTCCAGAACTGGAAAGTCTCCAGCACGTTGGCCTTGTCCACGCTGGTCACGCGCTTGCTGCGCTTGCGCGCCGCCTGGAAGGCGACATGGGCAATGCGCTCGATTTCGGGGCGGCTGTAGCGCATGGTGTCGAAGGCTTCTTCGGCGCCGGGGAAGTGGCCGTCCACGGCCGTGCGGCGGCCGCGGGGCTGGCCGAAGTAGATGTCGCCGGTCAGCTCGCGGATGATGAGGATGTCGAGACCTGCAATCAGCTCGGGCTTGAGGCTGGACGCGCCAACCAGTTGCTCGTAGCAGATGGCGGGGCGGAAATTGGCGAACAGGCCCAGGTTTTTGCGCAGGCCCAGAATGGCTTGCTCGGGGCGCAGCGGCCGGTCGAGTTTGTCGTATTTCCAGTCGCCCACGGCGCCGAACAGGATGGCGTCGGCCTCCTTGGCGAGTTTCAGGGTGGACTCGGGCAGGGGGTGGCCGTGCGCCTCGTAGGCGGCGCCGCCCACCAGGGCCGATTCCATCTCGAAGGGGAGGTCCAGCGCATCCAGGACCTTGATGGCCTCGGCGACGATTTCTGTGCCAATGCCGTCACCCGGCAATACCGCGATTTTCATGATGATGCTTCTATTTTGATAGCTGTAAGCACTTTATTTATAAGCGCTAGAGGCCTTTTTTGTGTAAATTTTCAGGACACCATCGAATGCGCCAGCCAGGGCTTGGTGGCCAGGCGCTCGGCTTCAAACGCCTTGATCTTGTCCGTCTGGCGCAGCGTCAGGCCGATGTCGTCCAGGCCGCCCAGCAGGCAGTACTTGCGGAAGGCCTGCACTTCAAACGCGATCTCTTGCCCCTGCGGGCGCACGATCACCTGGCGCTCCAGGTCGATGGTGAGCTGGTAGCCGGGGAAGGCCAGCACCTCGTCGAACAACTGGGCCACCGTGGTTTCTGGCAACTGAATCGGCAGCAGGCCGTTCTTGAAGCAGTTGTTGAAGAAGATGTCGGCATAGCTGGGCGCGATCACGCAGCGAAAGCCGTATTGGTCCAGTGCCCAGGGCGCGTGCTCGCGGCTGGAACCGCAGCCAAAGTTCTTGCGCGCCAGCAGGATGGAGGCACCTTGGTAACGCGGCTGGTTCAGCACGAACTCGGGGTTGGGGCGGCGAGCGGCCGGGTCCTGGCCGGGCTCGCCGTGGTCCAGGTAGCGCCATTCGTCAAACAGGTTGATGCCAAAACCGGTCTTCTTGATGGACTTGAGGAATTGCTTGGGGATGATGGCGTCGGTGTCGACGTTCTCGCGGTCCATGGGGGCGACGAGGCCCTTGTGGGTGTTGAATTTCTGCATGCTGGGCTTTCTTATTTGGCGGCGCGCTCGATGGCGCTGCCGGCTCGGCCAATGTCCTGGCCCATGCCCTTGACGGTGTTGCAGCCGGCCAGCACAAAGGCCAGCGACAAGGTGAAGAGGATTGCGGTCTTTTTCATGACAGGCTCCTTCAGTCGAATGGGGGTGAGAGTCAGGCGAACTTGCGGATATCGACGAAATGGCCGTGCACTGCGGCTGCGGCGGCCATTGCCGGGCTCACCAGATGCGTGCGCCCGCCCGCGCCCTGGCGGCCTTCGAAGTTGCGGTTGGATGTGGACGCGCAGCGTTCGCCCGCCTCCAGGCGGTCGGCGTTCATCGCCAGGCACATCGAGCAACCCGGTTCGCGCCACTCAAAGCCAGCGCCCTTGAAGATGGCGTCGAGCCCCTCGCGCTCGGCTTGCTGCTTCACGAGCCCCGAGCCGGGCACCACCATGGCGAGCTTTACGTTGCTCGCCACCTTGCGGCCGAGCTTCTTCACCACGGCAGCGGCTTCGCGGATGTCTTCAATGCGGCTGTTGGTGCACGAGCCGATGAACACCTTGTCGATGGTGATGTCGTCGATGGCCTTCCCAGGTTGCAGGCCCATGTAGATGAGCGCCCGCTCAATCGCGCTGCGCTTGCTGGCGTCTTTTTCCTTGTCGGGGTCGGGCACGTGGCCGTCCACGCCCAGCACCATTTCGGGCGAGGTGCCCCAGGTGACTTGCGGAACGATGTCTGCGGCGTTCAAGGTGACCACTGCGTCGAAGGCAGCGTCTGGGTCGGAATGCAGGGTGCGCCAATAGGCCGCAGCCTGGTCCCATTCGGCGCCGCCGACAAAGCGCCCGGTTTTTGCGTCGTAGCCCGGTGCCATGGGCTTGCCGCGCAGGTAGTCGATGGTTTTTTCGTCCACCGCCACCAAACCGGCACGGGCGCCGGCTTCGATGGCCATGTTGCAGACTGTCATTCGGCCTTCCATGCTGAGCGCGCGGATGGCAGGGCCAGAAAATTCAATCGTGTAGCCCGTGCCGCCAGCGGTCCCAATCTTGCCGATGATGGCCAGCACGATGTCTTTGGCGGTGATGCCGGGCGCCACCTGGCCGTTTACCTGCACCAGCAGGTTCTTGGCCTTTTTGGCCAGCAGCGTTTGCGTGGCCATCACGTGCTCGACTTCGCTGGTGCCGATGCCGTGCGCCAGTGCGCCAAAGGCGCCGTGGGTGGAGGTGTGCGAATCGCCGCAGACAACGGTCATGCCGGGCAGCGTGGCGCCGTTTTCCGGACCGATGACATGCACGATGCCCTGGCGCTGGTGCATGAACGGGAAGAACGCCGCCGGGCTGATCTGCGCCATGTTGTCGTTGAGCGTGGTGATCTGCTCTTTGCTGATCGGGTCGGTGATGCCGTCGTAGCCTTGTTCCCAGCCGGTGGTCGGGGTGTTGTGGTCTGCCGTGGCAACAATGGAACTCATGCGCCAGACTTTGCGCCCGGCCTGGCGCAGACCCTCAAAAGCCTGCGGGCTGGTCACTTCGTGCACCAAATGGCGGTCGATGTAGAGGATGGACGTGCCGTCTTCCTCGGTGTGGACGACGTGCTCGTCCCAGATCTTGTCGTACAGGGTGCGTCCCATGGCGTGCTCTTCTTTCAGGTGGGGAGATGAATTTTAGGTTTTGTCAGGCTCGGCCGCGGCAGCAGGAGCCAAGTGCTGTGCCAGCAGATGGGCCGTGACTGGCAGGGCGTCAAAGTCACGCGCCACCAATGTGAGGGTGCGCTCGGCCCAGGGCTCCAGCAGCGGTACGGCTTGCAGCTGGCCCACGCCGCGCAACAGGGCAAAGGCGCGATCGGGCAGCAGGCCGATGCCCAGGCCGTTGTCGATCATTCGGCACATGGCGTCCACACCTGTCACCTGGATGCGCTGGCGCAGCGTGCCGCCCACGGTGGCGGCGGCTGCGCGCATCGCCAGGCTGATGCTGCTGTTGGCGTGCAGACCGACGATGTCGTGGTCGAGGATTTCGCTGAACTGCACGCCGTCCCGCGCCGCCAATGCGTGCCCTGTTGGCACGACCAAGACGAGTCGGTCGCTGCGGTACGGCCGGGTTTGCAAGGCGGCGGCCGTGCTGCCGGTGCCCAGGTGGCAGATACCCAGATCGGCCGCGCCTTCGCTGACGGCGTGCTGTACAGCGCCGCTCAGGTGTTCCTGCAGGTCGATCTTGATGTGGGGGTGGGCGCGCGCAAAGCTGCCCAAATCTTCCGGTAAAAACCCCACGATGGCGGAAATGTTGGCATGCACGCGCACGTGGCCGCGCACCCCGCCCGCGTATTCGCCCAGTTCGCCCTGCATGCGCTCCAGGCCGAACAGCACGGTACGGGCGTGGTGCAGCAGGCTCTCGCCGGCGGGGGTAGGCCGTACGCCGCGGCTGTGGCGGTAGAGCAGGGGGGTTTCCACGGTCGCTTCCAGGTCCGCCAGCCTTTTGCTGACGGCCGAGGCGGCCAGAAACTCGCGCTCCGCCGCCCGCCCGATGCTTCCCAACTCGCACACTGCAACAAAAAGCTGCAGCGAGGTCAGGTCGATACGGCGCGCAAAGTTGCGCTCGGAGCGGGACATGGAAGAAAGACCCCTTGAAAAACGAAGTCTTTGTATTTTCTTCGAATAAATATTCCTCAGACATCGCAAAACGCGATGCCTAAGGAATTCAAATACGCGCGGGCTGAACCGCTCTTACAGGGAATGAACGGCGCCTTGCTCGGGCACCAGCGCTGGCCAGCGCAACTCATGGGCGATGCGTTCGCGCAAGCGGTCGGCGGCGGCCAACTCTCCATGCACCACAAACAC
>JBATPF010000452.1:0-4342 GCA_049291355.1 Giesbergeria sp. | reverse complement strand
GGTCACCCCCATCATCACCGGCAGCTTGATGCCGAACCATTGGGTGGCGCCAAGCGCCTGGATCAGCGTGACGAGGCCACAGCAGAACAGGTCGGCCGAGATCAGTTTGGCCACCTGGTCGGGCGTGAGATTGAGGGCCCGCCCGACGATGAGCGGCACGGCAATGGCGCCCGCATACATCACCAGCACATGCTGGAGTCCCAGCGCAGTCAGCCTGCCCAGCGGCAGGTGTTCGTCAACGGGGTGAACAGTCGCTTGCATGAAACGCTCCTTGCGGGTGCGAAGAAAAGAGATTGGGGCCCATGCTCAGTCGCGCATTCCGACTGAGTCCATACAAAAAGTGTATACAAAACATAAGAAAAATCAGCTAGAGAGAAACCCTGTGCTTGCGCTTGACCTGATCTCTGTCCACCCATTTTTCCCGGCTGCAAGTGGGAAAAATTCAAGTAAAAAATGGATCCAGCGCTTACTGGTAAAGAGAATACAGCTCTGTTTACGATAGCAATTTGGCGATTCCGTGTGCTGCGTGCACAAATGCAATGACCAAAAAAAGCCGCCCGGTGCGGGGCGGCTTGCGAAGGCGATGAGAGAGCCTCAATAGCCCAGCGTCTTGCCATCCGGGTTGCGCGGGTCGGAATAGCCGTACAGCGCCCCGCCGCGCAGGCCAATGGTCTGCGTGCGCCCCATCGAGGCCTTGACCACAACGTTGTGCCCGCGCTGGCGCAGCAGGGCCATGGTGTCGGGGGAGAGGCCCTTTTCCACGCGCAGCTCGTCGGGCGTCCATTGGTGGTGCACGCGCGGCGTGGAGGCCGCCTCGGCCGGGTTCATGCCGAAATCAATGGTGTTGACCACGGTTTGCAGCACGGTGGTGATGATGCGGGCGCCGCCGGGGCTGCCGGTCACCAGCACCGGCTTGCCGTCCTTGAGCACCAGGGTCGGCGTCATCGACGAGAGCGGGCGCTTGCCGGCCGCTACCGCGTTGGCGTCGCCGCCCACCAGGCCGTAGGCGTTGGCGACACCGGGCTTGGCAGAGAAGTCGTCCATCTCGTTGTTGAGCAGGATGCCGGTGCCGGCGGCGACGATGCCGCTGCCGAAATTGGTGTTCAGCGTATAGGTCACGGCCACCGCATTGCCGGCCTGGTCCACGACCGAAAAGTGCGTGGTCTGGTCGCTTTCGTACGGCTGGGGCTTGCCGGGTTGGATGCTCTTGCTTGGGCGTGCATGGTTGGGGTCGATACCGGCGCGGAGCTGGTCTGCGTAGCGCTTGGACGTCAGGCCCTTGAGCGGAATCTTCACGAAATCGGGGTCGCCCAGGTATTGCGCGCGGTCGGCGTAGGCCAGCTTCATGCTCTCGGCCATGTAGTGAATGGTCTGCGCGCTGTTGGGGCCCCACTCGCCCAGCGGCAGGGGTTCGAGCATGTTGAGAATTTGCACCAGGTGCGGGCCGCCCGACGACGGCGGTGGCATGGTGACGATCTCATAGCCCCGGTAGGTGCCGCGCGTGGGTTCGCGCTCCACCACCTTGTAGCTGTGCAGGTCTTCCAGCGTGAGGGCGCCTTTGTGGGATGCCATTTCGGCGGCGATTCTCGTGGCGATCGCGCCCTCGTAGAACGCCTTCGCGCCTTCTTTGCCGATCAGGCGCATCGAGGTGGCCAGGTCTTTTTGCACCAGCAAGTCGCCGGCCTTGAGTGGCTCGCCGTTCTTCCAGAAGATCGCCTGCGTGGCGGGCCATTGGCCCATGGTCTTCTTGGTCTGCAGCAACACCTTGGCCAGGGTTTCACTCACTGGGTAGCCTTGCTCAGCCAGCGCAGCGGCGGGTGCCACCACCTTGGCCAGCGGCATGGTGCCCCAGGTTTTCAGGGCGTGCTCCATGCCGGCCACGGTGCCGGGCACGCCAACCGCGTAGTGCGTGTAGAGGGATTTGCCGTCCACCACATTGCCCTTGGCATCGAGGTACATGTCGCGCGTCGCCGCGCGTGGTGCCATTTCGCGGAAGTCGAGCGCCACGCTTTCGCCGGTCTTGGCGTTGTAGACCATCATGAAACCGCCGCCGCCCAGGTTGCCGGCGTTGGGCAAGGCCACGGCCAGGGCAAAGCCGATGGCGACGGCGGCGTCCACGGCATTGCCGCCGCCCTTGAGGATGTTCAGGCCAATCTGCGAGGCCAAGGCTTGCTCGGTCGCCACCATGCCGTGGTGCGCCACCACGGGGTGGAACACGTCCATGTCGAAGTCGTAGGCGGCACTCGCGGCCTGGGCGGCTGCGGTTTGCTGGACGGCGGGTGGGGCGGCCGCCTGGGGGGCAGAGTCGCAGGCGGCCAGGTTGAGCAGTGCGAGCGCAAGGCTGCTGGCGAGCAAAGTGTGTCGAATTCTCATGGTGTCTCCTCGGGTTTGATGGAGCCTTCGGGTGACACCGGATGCACGGAGCAGACTAGCCGCCAGAAGGCGCCGGCCAGTGTAGGGCGGCGCGCGAGCGCGCGCAGCAAGCCTTTATGCCGATGGCGTCAGCAGGTCATGCAGGGAGCGCGCAATCACCTTGGTGGCGCGGCGCAGGTCTTCGAGGTCAAGCCGCTCGTCGGCGCGCTTGGCGTGCGATTCGAGCACGGTGCGCGGACCGGCGCCATAAATCACGCCGGGAATGCCTTGTTCGGCGTACAGGCGCACGTCGGTGTACAGGGGGGTGCCCACGGCCGGCGGCACTTCGCCAAACACCTCGCCCGCATGCTTTTGCAGGGCGTCTACCAGCGGCTGGTTGCCCGCTAATGGCGTCATGGCGTTGGCCAGCAGCAGGCGGCGAATGTCCACCGTGATGCCCTGGCATTCGCCGGCTGCCTTGGCGATGCAGGCACGAATAGCCGCCTCGACCTCGACCGGGTTTTCCTCAGGAATCATGCGGCGGTCGAGCTTGAATGTGACCTTGCCGGGCACGACGTTGGTGTTGGTGCCACCCTCGATGCGGCCCACGTTGAGGTAAGGGTGGGTGATGCCGGGAACCTTGGAAAACAGCTTGCGGTTCCCGGTATTGAGGGCGTACAAGGCGTTCAGGATATGCACGGCAGCTTGCAGGGCATCGACACCGGTGTCGGGCACCGCCGCATGCGCCATCTTGCCGTGCACAGTCACTTCCATTTGTAGGCAGCCGTTGTGCGCAGTGACCACCTCGTACGAGAAACCGGCTGCCAGCAGCAGGTCGGGGTGGGTCAAACCCTGCTTGAGCAGCCAGCCCGGGCCGAGCAGGCCGCCAAATTCTTCGTCGTAGGTGAAGTGCAGCTCCACGGCGCCTTGCGTGGGCTTGGCCACAGCTTCGAGCGCGCGCACGGCGAAGGTGAAGCTGGCGAAGTCGCCCTTGCTCACGGCGGTGGCGCGGCCGTACATCTTGCCGTCCACGATTTCTGCGCCGTAGGGGTCGTGCGTCCAGCCTTCGCCCGGCGGCACCACGTCGCCGTGGGCGTTCAGCGCCACAGTGCGGCCACTGCCTGCCGGACCGTAGGGGCGGCGCACGATCAGGTTGGTGATGCTTTCCATTCCATAGGCCTGCACCTCGGCCTGCGGAACAACGTGGCGCTCCACCTCGAAGCCCATGGGTGCCAGCAACTCTGCGGTGCGCTCGGCGTGCGGCGCGTTGTTGCCTGGGGGCGTGTCGGTAGGCACGCGCACCAGCGCTTGCATGAAGGCCACTTCTTCGTCGAAGTGCTGGTCAATCCAGGCGTCGAGGGCGCGGTAGTCGGTTGTGGCGGTCGTGGCGGTCATGCCGGTTCCTTGGAAAGTTGGTGCAAGACGTGGCTGAAGGCGTGGACGGCCAGCTCCATGTCTTCGTTGGTGGTGGATTCAAGCGGGTTGTGGCTGATGCCGGCGTTTTCGCCACGCACGAACAGCATGGCCTGGGGCATCACTTCGTGCAGCTTCATGGCGTCGTGGCCGGCGCCGCTGGGCATGCGGTACACGGGAACTCCGAGCGATTCAACGGCGCGCTCCCAGCGCTGTTGCCACGCCGAATTGCTGGGCGCGGCAGAAGCGCGCATGGATTCTTCCAGCCGATAGTGCAGTCCGCGGCGCGCGGCAATCGCAGCGATGTGGGCCAGCACGTCCGCGCCCATGGCGTCGCGCTGCGCATCGTTCGGGGCGCGCAGATCGAGCGTGAACTGGCAGCGCCCGGGGACGACATTGATGGAGCCGCTGGGAACATTCAGTACACCCACGGTGCCCACCGAATCGCCGTCCTGGGCGGAGCGCTGCTCCACGTACAGCAGCAGTTCGGCCACGCCGGCGGCCGCATCGCGCCGGCTGTCCATCGGCGTGGTGCCGGCGTGGCTTGCCATGCCGATCATCTCGCCCACATAGCGCA
>JBATPF010000451.1:0-2743 GCA_049291355.1 Giesbergeria sp. | reverse complement strand
GACTTGTTGCGCGCCATTTCGCACGATTTGCGCGCGCCGCTGCGCCATGTGACGGCGTTTGCGCCGCTGTTGCGCGAAATTGTCGAGCCCGCCGCCTTGCCTGCGGCCGAGCATGCCGAGGCGCTGGAATTCCTGACCACCATCGAGCAGGCAGGCCAGCGCATGGGCCGCATGATCGACGGCTTGCTTGCGCTCTCGCGCGTCCAGGCGGCGGCGCTGCGGGTGGAGGTGGTGGACCTGGCCCGCCTGGTGCCGCAGGTGGCGGACGCATTGGCGCCCGCCGCAGCCGGCCGAAGTATCGATTGGCGCCTGGGCCCTGAATTGGACGTGGTGCAGGCCGACGAGGCGCTGCTGCGCCAGTTGCTCAAGGAGCTGCTGTCCAATGCCATCAAGTTCACCCGCAACACGCCTGCGCCGCGCATTGCGGTGCGCGCGATGCACAGTGGCAGTGAAAGTGGCACGAGCGCCTGGACGCTGCAGGTGCAGGACAACGGTGCGGGGTTTGACGGGGCGCAGGCCCATGGACTGTTTGGCCTGTTCCAGCGCCTGCACCCCGAGCGCGAATTTGAAGGCGTGGGCGCCGGCCTGGCCATCGTGCGGGCGGTGGCGCAGCGCCATGGTGGCGACGTCAGCGCGCAGGCCACGCCGGGTGCCGGCTGCACAGTGGAAGTGGTCTGGCCAGCGTGAGTCTTGCCGTGCAATTGCTATCGAAAAAATAGCTTCTTGCGCTTATAGGATAAGCGCTGGAGGCCAAAAATACCTAAAATATTTCCCGCGCATCACCCCGGCACGGGCGTGCCGTCCGCCGCGTGCGGCTTGCTGCCATGGGGTTCAACGGCCACGCGATTGCGCCCGCCGTGCTTGGCGCGGTACATGGCCATGTCGGCGGTATTGAGCCAGTCGCGCAGCGTCAGGTGGCTGCTGCGCGCCTGCGCCATGCCGATGCTGCTGGTCAGCTGCAGCTCGGGCAGCTCGGGCAGGCGCAGCGCAGCGATGCGTTCGCGAATGCGCTGCGCGATGGCCAGGGCATGGGCTTCATCGGTGTCGGCGCAGACCACGGCAAATTCGTCGCCGCCATAGCGCCCGGCGCAGTCGGTCTCGCGCACGGATTCCCGGATGACTTCGCCCACCACGCGAATCGCTTCGTCGCCCACGGTGTGGCCGTGCACGTCGTTGATGGGTTTGAAGTGGTCGATGTCGATCATCAGCAGCCACGCGGGCCGGTCGGTGCTGCGCGCGCCTTCCAGCACGGCCTGGGCCTGCTCCTGCCAGTGTGCGCGGGCGAACAAGCCGGTCTGCGCATCGCGCTGGCGCAGCTCCTTCAACTGCTGGTTTTGCCGCGCCACGGTGCGAATCAGCCGGTAGCTCGTAAAACTCACCGCCAGGCTGTGGAGCGCAATCACCGGCAGCGTGGCGATGATGACGGGCAGCGAGCTAGCCAGCACCGGCTCGGGCCGCAGGACCAGCGTGCCCAGCAGCGCCATGCCCACCATGCCGGGCAGCGAATACAGCCACAGCCGCTTGATGCCGGTGCCGAACTTGTCGTGCGTGGTGATGACCGCCAGCACCACGCAGGGCAGCAGGTTGAAGTGCATTAGCGGAATCCACAGGCCGACGATGGCCGAGTCGATCAGCAGGTTGCGAATTTCGGCGCGGTAGGGGTCGCGGCTGGTGCGCGCGTGCAGGTAGGCCAGGTGCGGCCACAACACCATGGTGAGGAGCGACAACCAGCCAAAGCGCGCCAGATCGCCGGTCTGGATCAGCACACTGCAGGTTACCCACAGCCCGAGCCCCATGCCCAGGATGCGCAGCGGGTAAATGCTGCGATAGGTGTTTGCACGCGCGCTGGCGCCGCGGTGCTTGGGGGCAGGCGGCGGGGGGGCTGTCATGACCCAGGCGCGGGGGGCCGCAGTTGCCGCAGTTGGCGGCGCAACTCGCCCACTTCCTCCATCAAATCCACGGTGAGCGCCGCCAGGTGCGGGTCGGCGTCAAACGAGGCTTCCAGGTCGGCCACGCGGCGGGCGCGAACCAGTGTGGTGCTGGCAAAGCGCCAGGTGACCAACCCGGCGGTGGGGGCCTGCGTCGGCTGGGGGGCAATGACACCGGCTTCGACATGTTCGCTCACCCATTCGGGTGCGCGGCGGCAGGCGCGGGCCAGTTCTTCCAGTGTCAAACTGTCGTCGCCCAGCAATTCGGCCATCTGGGCGGGGAGGTGAAAGGCATGGGGCATGGCTCAGGCTCCTTGCTGTGTTTGCGGGAGGGTGCGCGGGTTGAAGGTGGGGAAAGCCTTGCCAAGGGCCGTCCAGGCAGCGCGTGCAGCGTCGCTGTCGGCCGGGGGCAGGGCAATGTCGATTTCCAGGTACAGATCCCCCGGCGTCGCCGAAGGAATTCCGCGGCCCTTGAGGCGGAGCTTGCGCCCGGCACGCGAGCGCGCCGGCACAGTCACTTCGACGGTGCCGCTGGGTGTGTGGACCTCGACACTGGCGCCCAACGCGGCTTCCCACGGCGCCAGCGGCAAGGGCTGGTAGACGTCGCGTTCCACCGCTCGCCAGCGCGCATCGGGCCGGAAATGCACTTCCAGAAACAGATCGCCCGCCGGTGCGTCGCCCATGCCCGGCGCTCCCTGGCCGGCGAGGCGAATGAGCTGGCCTTCGCGCACGCCCTTGGGAATCTTCACTTCGAGGTTGCGCTCCTCGCTCGCCATGCGCCCGTCCGGGCCGGGGCGCGCGGCGCGCAGCGACAG
>JBATPF010000450.1:0-6450 GCA_049291355.1 Giesbergeria sp. | reverse complement strand
CGCCGCGACGCACCGACGCTGGGCGGCCTGCCGCTGCCCGCGACCAGCCAGCCCGTGGGCGAAGCCGTGTTTGCCGACGAAGTGGGCTATGTCCAACGCATCGATATGGAAGCGCTGCAGACCTTTGCAAAGAAGGCCGGAGGCACGGTGGTGGTCCATGCCTTGCCTGGGGCTTTTGCCCTGCCGGGGCGGGCGCTGGCGTTCTACACCAGCGACCCCGCTCTGCAGGAACCGGTGGACACGAGCGCCTTGGTGCGCGCCTTTCGCATTGGCGGCGACCGGCTGTTTGACGACGACCCGCGCTTTGGACTGGTGGTGCTGGCGGAGATCGCCGGACGTGCCCTGTCCCCCGCGGTCAACGACCCGGGCACCGCCATCGACATTGTGGGCACCTTGGCGCGCTTGTTTGTGCTGTGGAATACGCCCAGTGAAAAGGCCGATGCCGCGCCGCGTTTTGACCGTGTGCACGTACCCGAGTTGGCGGTGGCAGAGATGTTCAACGACGCGTTCACGCCGATTGCGCGCGATGGCGCGGGCAGTGTGGAAGTGGGCGTGCGTTTGCAAAAGGCCTTTTTTGCCTTGGGCTTGTGTGGCGACGAAGCCATGCGCGCCGCGGCCCTGCGCCACGCGCGACTGGCCCTGGCGCGCGCGGAGCGGGCCATGAAGCTGCCGGAGGACGTGCAGGTGCTGCGAGATTTCGCCGCGTTTGCGCTGCAGCCGGTCCGCAGCGCAGGCGCAGGCTCTGGTTTGCCTCGTTAAATCGGCGTAGGCTGTGCCTACCCGATGGTTTGCGGCAACACGGGAGAAGCGGCCCGCGTCAGCTTGCTGCAAGACCGTTATGAATAATTATGAATTCAAAACCTGCGCCCCAGCGCAGTCCGACCCAGCCCAGGAGAGTGCTTCATGACCAGTTATGCCGAGTTTTACCGCCAGTCCATTGATCAGCGCGACAACTTCTGGGCCACACAGGCCCGGCTGATCGACTGGCAAGCCCCGCCCGAGCAGGTCTGCGACTACAGCAACCCGCCGTTTGCGCGCTGGTTCGTGGGCGGCACCACCAATTTGTGCCACAACGCGTTGGACCGCCACCTGGCCGCCCGCCCAGACCAAGCGGCGCTGGTGGCCATCTCCACCGAAACCGATACCGAGCACAGCTACAGCTACCGCGAGCTGCATGCCGAGGTGCAGCGCATGGCGGCCAGCCTGCTGGCGCTGGGCGTCAAGAAGGGCGACCGGGTTCTGATCTACATGCCCATGGTGGCCGAGGCCGCTTTTGCCATGCTGGCCTGCGCACGCATTGGCGCGCTGCACAGCGTGGTGTTTGGCGGTTTTGCTTCGGGGTCGCTCGCGTCCCGCATCGACGACGCGGAGCCCGTGGTCATCGTCAGCGCCGACGCCGGTTCGCGCGGCGGCAAGGCCGTGGCGTACAAGCCGCTGCTTGACGAAGCCATTCGCCAGGCCAAACACAAGCCGAGCGCGGCATTGCTGGTGGACCGGGGCCTGGTGCCGATGGAGCTGGAGCCGGGCCGAGACCACCTCTGGAGCGCACTGCGCGCCGAGCACATGAACACGCAGGTGCCCTGCGAGTGGCTGCCATCCACGCACCCGAGTTACACCCTGTACACCAGCGGAACCACAGGCAAGCCCAAGGGCGTGCAGCGCGACACCGGCGGCTACACCGTCGCGCTGGCAGCCAGCATGAAGCACATCTTCGATGCGCGGCCCGGCCAAACGTTTTTCGCCACCAGCGACATCGGCTGGGTGGTGGGCCACAGCTACATCATTTATGGCCCGCTGATCGCCGGCATGACCACCATCATGTACGAAGGCCTGCCGACGCGGCCCGACGCCGGCGTCTGGTGGAGCATTGTCGAGAAGTACAAGGTCACGCACATGTTCTCGGCCCCCACGGCCGTGCGCGTGCTCAAGAAGCAGGATCCGTCCTGGCTCAAGAAATACGACGTCTCCAGCCTCAAGGCCCTGTGGCTGGCCGGGGAGCCGCTGGACGAACCCACGGCGCAATGGATCAGCGACGCACTGCAGGTGCCCATCATCGACAACTACTGGCAGACGGAAACCGGCTGGCCCATTCTTACGCTCGCCAACGGCATCGAGCAGCAGACGACACGCTTTGGCAGCCCCGGCAAGGCCATGTATGGCTACAACGTCAAGCTGATCGACGAAGCCACCGGCGAAGAGCTGACCAAACCGAACCAGAAGGGCGTGGTTGCCATCGAAGGCCCGCTGCCACCCGGCTGCATGCAGACCGTGTGGCGCGACGACGAGCGCTTTGTAAGCACCTACTGGAGCACCATCCCCGGCCGGCAGATCTACAGCACCTTTGACTGGGGCATTCGCGACGCCGATGGCTACTATTTCATCCTGGGCCGCACCGACGACGTGATCAACGTCGCCGGCCACCGCCTGGGAACGCGCGAGATCGAGGAATCGATCTCGTCGCACCCGAATATCGCCGAAGTGGCCGTAGTGGGCGTGGCCGACAGCCTCAAAGGCCAGGTGGCCATGGCGTTTGCCGTGCCGCGCGACGCGACCGGACTTGACGACCCGGCAGCGCGCCTCAAGCTGGAAGGCGAAGTGATGAAGCAGGTGGACAAGCAGCTGGGCGCCGTGGCCCGCCCTTCGCGCGTGTTTTTCGTAACGACTCTGCCCAAGACGCGCAGCGGCAAACTTCTGCGCCGCGCTTTGCAGGCAGTGGCCGAAGGACGCGATCCGGGCGATCTGACCACCATGGAAGACCCCGCCGCATTGCAGCAGGTGCGCGGCATGATGGGCGTTTGAAAATCAAAAACGATAGCTGTTGGCGCTTACGCAATAAGCGCCAACAGGTTATTTGAGTCGAAATTTCATCGAATCCAGGCTTCGGGCGCCCGCCAGGTGTGCAGCCAGGCGAAGAAGGTTTCCGCGGGCATGGGTCTGGCGATGAAATAGCCCTGGGCCTGCGTGCAGCCCATTTGCAGCAGCATCTGTCCCTGGTCTTCGGTTTCCACCCCTTCGGCGATCACCTTGTAGCCAAAGGAGCGCGCCAGGCCAATGACGCCTTGCACAATGGCCAGGTCGCCCGCCTGGTCCATCATGCCGCTGACAAAGCTCTGGTCGATCTTGAGCGTGTTGAGCGGCAGGCGGCGCAAGTAGGTGAGGGACGAATAGCCGGTGCCAAAGTCGTCCAGCGAGATGGTAATGCCCATCGCGCGCAGCTCGCGCAGGGTTTGCGCCACGCGGTCCAGTTGAAACAGCGCCGTGGCTTCGGTGATTTCAATGTCCAGCAGGTTCACCGGCGCGTGCGGATGGGCCTTGAGCTGCTCCGCCATCCAGGGCGCAAAGTCTGCCTGCTGCAAATGCGGCGCCGCGACGTTGATGCTCAGCGGGAGCGCAATGCCCGCCTTGCACCAGCGATCGAGCAGGGTCAGACCCGCATCAACCACCCAGGCACCAAACAGCGTCTCCAGTTCGTTCCCCTCGATGAAGGGCAAAAAAGCCCCCGGCGAGAGCACGCCCCGTTCCGGGTGGTTCCAGCGTGCCAACGCTTCAGCGCCCACCACCGTGCCCAGACGCATGTCCACCTTGGGCTGCAGGTACAGCTCGAACTGGCCTGCTGACAGGGCCTCACGCAGATGGACAACCTGGGCACGCATCTGGAGCATCTCGCGCTCCTGTGCGGCATCGAACTCGTGGAAGCGGTTGCGCCCGGCCTGCTTGGCGGCATACATGGCCTGGTCGGCATGGCGCACCAAGGTGTCGGCGTCGGCATCGTCGCGAGGGAACAGCGTGTACCCGATGCTTGCCGTCACGCAAATGGATTCGCCCTGCAGCGTGTAAGGCGCGGAAATGCTGCCCATCAGGCGCACGAGCGCGCGCTGGGCGTCTTCGCTGGAAGAAAGCTCGGGCAGCAAAATGGCAAATTCATCGCCGCCCAGGCGCGCTACGCAGTCCTGGGGCCGCAGCGCAGCGCTCAAACGTCGGGCCGCGCAGCGCAGCAGCTCGTCCCCCGCGTCATGGCCAAAGCGGTCGTTGACGGGCTTGAAACCGTCCAGGTCCAGGTAGGCCACCCCAAGCAACTGGCCACTGGCGCGGGCTTGTTCCATGGCGTCGGAGAGTTGCCGGGCCATCAGCACGCGGTTGGGGAGGTCGGTGAGCGCGTCGTAGTGGGCCAGGCGCTGGAGCAGGAGTTCCTGTTCGCGCTGACCGGTCACGTCGATGGTGACGCCGAGCATGCGGCCCGGTTTGCCATCGGCGCCCCAGGCGACGATCTTGCCCAGGTTGCGCATCCAGCGCTTGCCCTCGAAGGCGCCGGGTACCGTGGTGACGAGGTCAAATTTGGTGGCAGGCGCGCGCGCGTGGCGTCTGAGTTCCGCATAGATGCGCGGGCCATCGCCACTGCCGGCACACTGGTCAAAGGGCACGGCCTGCTCGGCGGACTGGTTTACGCCGCGCATGTGGTGCCAGCGTGCGTCTCCGGTCACGAGGCCCGTCGTGATGTCGCAGTCCCACAGGCCGACGGACGCCGCTTCCAGAGTGAGACTGAGCACCGCCTCGCGCTGGCGCATGGCCTCTTCGACGCGCTTGCGGTCGCTGATGTCGTGCAGCGCGAACAGCCAGCACTCGGTGCCGCCCAGCGTGATCTTGCGTGTCGTCTGCTGCACCGTAAGTGCCGGGCCCACGCGCGAACGCAGCGTCGCTTCGACGGAAGTGTCCTCTTCGCCGCGCAGGGCCGGCTCGAGGACCGTTGCGCGTTCATCGGCGCTGTAAAGGCCGAGCGCAAGCACCGTGCTGCCAATGGCTTCGCTGCGCGCGATTCCGGTCATGGATTCCCAGGCGGGATTGACGTCCACGTAAGCGCCGTCGGCGCAGCGGGTGATGCCCATGGGGTAGGGCAGCATCTGAAAGATCAGCCGAAAGCGCTGCTGCGACTCGCGCAACGCTTCGTCGGCCCGGTACGCAGCGTCGCAATCCTGCATCACGCCGCGCATTTGCAGCGTACGCCCGCCTTCGCGCACCGCCTCGCCATGCGCACGCATCCAGCGGTGCTGGCCGTTGTCAGACCGAATGATCTGCAGATCCAGCGTCCAGTCGGTGCCGTCGCGCAGGCAAGCGCGCATCGCCGAGCGCACAGCGTCCCGCCAGGCTGGTGCCACTACCCGCTCGATGTAGTCGAGCGGCGGCTCGGTCCCCAACGGCATGCCGTGCACTTCGCAGCAGGCGTCGGTCCACTGCCTCAGGGTTCCATGCTCGTCGGATTCCCAGGCGCCAAGCCGGGCCATGTGCCCCGCCTGCGTCATCAAGGCATTGGCGGCGAGCAGTCCATCCTGCACGCGCTGTTCCCGCGTCATGTCATGGAACACAAACACCATGCAGTCTTCGCCGTCGATCTCTACGGGGCAGGCGGACATCAGGCCTGGAAGGACGCGCCCTTGCACGCGGGCCTTCATGCTCAATTGGTCGACCCGGCCATCTCGGGCCAGCGCTTCAAGCAAACGCTCGCGTTCGCGCGGGCCAGCCCAGATGTCCAGATCAAGCGAGGTGCGCCCGACGATGTCCTCGCGCGGCGCGCCAAACATCGCGCAAAACGCCGGATTGACTTCGATATAGCACCCATCGGCCACGCGGGTAATGCCACAGGGGTCCGGCAGTGCCTGGGAGATCGCGCTGAACTTGGCTTCGGAACTCAGCAGCGTGGTGAGGTTGCGCACGCTGCCCTCGGCAACCGCCTGCATCTCGCCTGGCATGGCAGCGGGCAAAGGATCGGTGCGGGTGAGCGGAAGCGCCATGGGCGCAGTTTAGGCCATCGTGGGCCGGATTTGTCTACCGGAATCGACGCGTCCCCAAGAGGCCCGTGGAGAGCAAGGTGCCCAGGATGATGACCAGTGCACAACCCAGCATCCAGAGGGTCACGGTTTCGCTCAGAAACACCACGCCGTAGAACACGGCAAACACCGGCGCCAGAAAAGTGACCGCCAGCGCACGGCTTGGGCCGACCCGCACGATCAAGCGAAAGTACAGAATGTAGGCAATGCCGGTGCACAAAACAGCAATGGCCCCCACGGCGGCCCAGGCGCGCAGCCCGGGCATCTGCTCGGGCCAGGTCAGGACCGTAGGCAGTGCCAGAAACAGTGCGGCGCCCAGCTGGCTCCCGGTGGCGGTGGCCAGGGGCGGAATGTCCATCAGGTAGCGCCGTGCATAGCTTGCTGCCAGGGCGTAACACGTGGTCGCGCCCAAGCAGGCGGCCACAGCCCAAAGCGCCAGATCCGACTTGCCACCGGCACCGCCCGGTGCCCGCCAGGCCAGCAGCGCCACGCCGAAAAACCCCAGCGCCAGGCCCAGCGACCGCAGCCGCCCGATGCGCTCGCCCAGCCACAGCCAGGCAACAACGGCGCCAAACAGCGGCACCGTGGCGTTCAGGATGGAAGCCAGGCCGGTGGTGATGTGCAGCAC
>JBATPF010000449.1:0-4808 GCA_049291355.1 Giesbergeria sp. | reverse complement strand
CGCTACCTGCGCGTCGGTCGGGCGGCCCGCACGCCAGTCGCCCTCGGGCACCCACAGCCAGGCGGCGGCGATGGCCACAAACAGCACCCCATTGGCCACGGCAATCCAGACCAGGCGCCGCCAACTGCTGGCTTGGCGGGCGAGCAAGTTGCAGGCTTCGGGAATGCTGTGCGCAGCCACCAGGGCGCGTGTCATGCGCTTGCGGATTTCGCTGTACAGCAGCGCGTCGCCAAACAGCCCGGGCAGGACGATGGCAAACAGGGCAAAGGCGGCGATCAGCCCCCATTCCACCTGTTCGGGCCAGTGCAGCAGCGGGCGGCCGACGCCAAAGATCAGCAGGGCCAGGCCTTCCACCAGGGCCACATAAACCAAGGCCGCAGTCCACAGGTGGTGCAGCAGCATCCAGTTGAGCGTGGCCAGGCTGGCGGCAAGGTTCCAGCCCGCGGGCGCTCGCCCCGCCAGGTCAAAGCGTTCAAACAATGCCAGATAGCGCGGCTGCTGCACCGGGCCAAGCGCAGCGCGGTAGAGCGCATTCACGGTGCTGCCGCTGGCAGCCTGTGATGGCACCGGAGCGTCTGCAAAGAGGCTGTGCGTGGGCATGCGGCATTCTGGCATGGCAAAGCCCTGTTGTGAACGGGGAAAATCCAAGCCCAATCGGCCTCCAGCGCTTTGTGGATGTGCGCTGTGCGCTATGAATGCGGGAGCTTTCCGCGTTCCGCCCCCGTTGCCCATGCAGGTTCCGTGCCGCCGCCCTGCGCCGCTGGCCGCTTCGCTTCAGAATGCAGGCTTACCCGATTGCCGGAGATTGTGATGGCCACCCCCCTCAAAATTGATTTCGTTTCCGATGTGTCCTGCCCCTGGTGCGTTATTGGGCTGCGTGCGCTGGAGCAGGCCGCCGAGCGCCTGGCCGGTGAGGTGCAGCTGGACCTGCACTTCCAGCCGTTTGAGCTCAATCCACAGATGGGGCCCGAGGGCCAGGACATCGGCGAGCACTTGCAGCAAAAATACGGTGCGTCCGACGCGCAGCGCGAAGCCACCCGCGCCGCCATTGCTGCGCGCGGTGCCGAGTTGGGCTTCACCTTTACGCCCGGTGCGCGCGGCCGCATCTACAACACCTTCGACGCGCACCGCCTGCTGCACTGGGCCGAGCTGCAGGGGCGCCAGCCGGCGCTCAAGAACGCCTTGTTCAAGGCCTACTTCACCGACGGAGAAGACCCGAGCAACCACGAGCTGCTGGTGCGCTTGGCGGGCGAGGTGGGGCTGGACGTGGCAGAAGCGCGCGCCCTGCTGCAGTCGGACCGCTACGCGGCCGAGGTGCGTGAGCGTGAGCAGTTCTACCTGCAACAAGGCATTCACTCGGTGCCGGCCGTCATCGTGAACGGCCGCCACCTGATCCAGGGCGGCCAGCCGGTCGAGGTGTTTGAGCAGGCGCTGCGGCAGATTGCGGCAGAGGTCTGAAACTACAAATTTAATAGCTGCTAGCGCTTATGGGGAAAGCGCTACAGGCCGTTTTTATCTAAAATTTCGCGGTCAATCACTTGTCCAGCGGAATCGGCGTGGCGCGATCCACCGGGACGGCGGTGATGCTGTTTTGCGGCGAGCCGTCGATCAGCTTGTCCGAGTAGCTCAGGTAGACCAGCGTGTTGCGCGGCGCATCCACCATGCGCACCACGCGCAGGCGTTTGAACAGCAGCGACATGCGCTCGGAAAAAATCTCCTGCTGCTGGCGCAGCGGTTTGGCAAACGACAGTGGGCCGGTCTGGCGGCAGGCGATGGACGCCTCGGCCCGGTCTTCGGCCAGGCCGAGCGTGCCCTTGATGCCGCCGATGCGGGCGCGTGAGACGTAGCAGGTCACGCCCGCAACCCCTGGGTCGTCATAGGCCTCGACAAGGATGTCGTGGTCGCGGCCGAGCAGCTTGAAGGCGGTATCGACCGAGCCGATCTTGTCGGCTGCCTGGCCGGCGGTGGCGCCTGCCAGGCACAGGGCTGCCATGGCTGCGCGCAGCAAGTGGGCGGGGGTGGAGCGTGGGTTGGATGTCATGCAGTGCCTCATGCTTCAGCGCAGCGGCGCGCCAGATGCGCCAGCGCTTCTTCCACCTGGTCCACCAGCACCAGGCACAGGTCGCCCGGCTGCAGGCGCGCCAGTGCGGTGTCAATGGCGATGAATTCGCCGCGAATTTCCTCGACATGCTGGGTCCGCCCGGCACCGGCCAGGCCTTCGCGCAGCAGGCGCATCACCTCGCCGTCGGCGCGGCCGCGCTGGGCGGCGTCCTGGTACAGCAGCACGTCGTCAAAGGCGGCGCCCAGAATCACGGTCTGCGCGCGGATGTCCTCGTCGCGCCGGTCGCCCGCGCCGCTGATGACCACACTGCGGCGCTTGGCCGGCAGGGCATTCACGGCGCCCACCAGGGCGCGCATGGCGTCGGGGTTGTGGCCGTAGTCGGCAATGACGGTGGCGCCTTTGAAATCCATCAAGTTAAAGCGCCCGGGCGCGTTGTCGCTGTCGTTGACGAAACCCGAGAGGCCGCGGCGGATCGTCTCCCACGACAGGCCCGCGCCCCAGGCGGCGGCTACCGAGGCCATGACGTTTTCCACCTGGAAACCAATCTTGCCGCTGCGCGTGATGGGGACGTCGCGCAAATGGATGGCCTCGCGCCACGAGCCTTCGGCGGCAACCACCGAATCGCCATCGACATAGACCGAGCGGTTGCCCTGGGCGCGGTGCGTGGCCATCACCGGGTGGTGACGGTCTGCCGCAAAGTAGATGATCTTGCCGGGGCAGGCCGGCGCCATGGCCGCCACGATGGGGTCGGCAGCGTTCAGCACCGCATAGCCTTCGGGGGCCACGTTTTGCACAATGACGCGCTTGAGCACCGCCAGGTCTTCCACCGTGGTGATGAAGTTCAGCCCCAGGTGGTCGCCTTCGCCAATGTTGGTAACCACCGCCACGGTGCAGCGGTCAAAACCCAGGCCTTCGCGCAGGATGCCGCCACGCGCTGTTTCGAATACTGCGGCATCTACCTCGGGGTGCAGCAGCACATTGCGCGCGCTTTTGGGGCCGCTGCAGTCGCCGCTGTCGATCTGGCGGCCGTTGACGTACACGCCGTCGGTGTTGGTCATGCCGACCCGCAGGCCCTGGGCGGAAAAGAGGTGGGCAATCAGGCGTGCCGTCGTGGTCTTGCCATTGGTGCCCGTCACGGCCACCACCGGAATGCGTCCGTCGCTGCCCGGCGGGAACACCAGATCCACCATGGCCTGGCCAATCGCGCGCGGCTTGCCGTACGAGGGCGCCAGGTGCATGCGCAGACCGGGCGCGGCGTTGACTTCGACAATGCCGCCGGCTTGCTCTTCGATGGGGTGCAGCACGCTCTCACACACCAAATCGACGCCGCAGATATGCAGACCCACCATTTGCGCGGCTGCCACGGCGCGCGCCGCCACGTCGGGGTGCACGTCGTCGGTCACGTCGGTGGCCGAGCCGCCGGTCGAGAGGTTGGCGTTGTTGCGCAAAATGATGCGCTGGCCCTTGGGCGGCACCGAGTCGGGCGTCAAGCCTTGTGTGGTGAGGCGGGCGACTGCAATGTCGTCCAGGCGGATCTTGGTGAGCGGCGTGGCATGGCCCTCGCCCCGGCGCGGGTCGAGGTTGACCAGGTCCACCAGCTCGCGCACGGTGTGGATGTCGTCGCCCAGCACCTGCGGTGGCTCGCGCCGCGCGGCGGCCACGAGTTGATTGCCCACCACCAGCAGGCGGAAGTCGTGCCCGGGCAGAAAGCGCTCGACCATGACCTCGCCGTATTCGGCGGCGACGCGAAAGGCTTCATCGAGTTGCGCACGTTCGGTGATGTTGACCGTGACGCCCTTGCCCTGGTTGCCGTCCTGCGGTTTGACCACGACGGGCAAGCCGACATCGAGCGCCACGGCCCAGGCGTCGTCCGTGGTGGCAGCAGGCCGCCCCATGGGCACGGGCACGCCGGCGGCGTGCAGCAGGCGTTTGGTCAGGTCTTTGTCCTGCGCGATGGATTCGGCCACGGCGCTGGTCACATCGACCTCTGCAGCCTGGATGCGGCGCTGGCGCGAACCCCAGCCAAATTGCACCAGACTGCCCTGGGTCAGGCGGCGCCACGGAATGCTGCGCGCGGCCGCCGCTTCAACGATCGCGCCGGTACTGGGGCCCAGGCGTTCGTCCTCGTCCAGCTCGCGCAGCGCCGCCACGACGGCGTCGCAGTCAAACGCGCCGCTGCCTTGCGCAGCGGCAATCAGTGCCTGTGCATCTTCAAAAGCCTTGCGGCCCACGGCCTCCTCGGTGTATTCGACGATGACCTGGAACACCCCGGTCTCTGGCGTGTGCGCGGTGCGGCTGAAAGTCACCGGGCAGCCCGCCTGTGCCTGCAATGCGAGCGCGGCCGATTGCATCACGTGGGCCAGCGTGATGTCGCTTTCGCTGCCTTCGGGCAACAGCGAGCCAATCGCAGGGAACAGGGCGCGCAGCCGGGCTTCAAAGCCGGCCATTTGCGACACCGCGCATTCGTCCGCCGTGCACCGCACGATGGCTTCGATGGCGGTATTGCGGCTCCAGAGGTTGGGGCCGCGCAAGGCCCGGGTACGGGAAACTTCCATGGAATCTTTCGGACGAAGAGGGTTTCAGAGCGGAAGAACCGGAACGCGCAGCGCGCCTGCGCCTGCCGCAGCGGGCTCGAAGGTCTTGACGCCAGCGGCAATCAGGTCGGGAGCAATGTCGAGCGCCCAGGCCGCGCCAATGGCGGCCAGCAGCGCCGGTACGGGCACGGGCGCGTCGCCGTGGCCCTGCG
>JBATPF010000448.1:0-1637 GCA_049291355.1 Giesbergeria sp. | reverse complement strand
GGGGCGCGGTGTCGCCTGCGCTCGCGCGTCGGCTGCGGGAGTTGCGCCGGGCTGCGTTGCTGGGAGTTGAGGAGGGTTGCGAAGGGGTTAGGTTGCGGTCGGTCATACGTTTGATTTTGTTCCTCGCAGCCCCCTGATGCCAGCGCCACATTCGGTTGACCGAGCATTCCTGTCAGACTTGAAAATGGAGCAAAAATCATCCGCCTGCGCTTACCAGCACAAGATTTTCAGCTATGACAACATGAGCACAAAAAAGCACGCGAAGTGCAAAAAAGCCACGCCACCCTGCGGCCACCGTGCCATCGCGAACGCTCAAACCGCCAGCGCGCGCTGGATGATGATCTTCTGCACGTCGCTGGTGCCCTCGTAAATCTGGCACACGCGCACGTCGCGGTAGATGCGTTCCACCGGGAAGTCGTTCAGCACGCCGTAGCCGCCCAGGGTCTGGATGGCAGCGCTGCAGACGCGCTCGGCCATTTCGCTGGCGAACAGTTTGGCCATGGCCGCTTCCTTGAGGCAGGGCCGGCCGGCGTGGCGCAGGCTGGCGGCGTGCCAGATGAGCTGGCGCGCAGCCTCGATCTGCGTGGCGCACTCGGCCAGACGAAAGCCCACAGCCTGGTGGTTGAAGATGGCGGTGCCGAAGCTTTCGCGCTCTTTGGAATACTTCAGCGCCACCTCAAATGCACTGCGCGCCATGCCCAGGCTTTGCGCAGCAATGCCGATGCGTCCGCCCTCCAGACCGCCGAGCGCAATCTTGTAGCCTTCGCCCTCCTGGCCGATGAGGTTCTGGGCCGGAATGCGGCAATTCTCAAAACTGATTTGCGCCGTGTCGCTGCTGTGCTGGCCGAGCTTGTCTTCGAGCCGGGCCACCACGTAGCCGGGCGCGCTGGTGGGCACGAGGAAGGCGCTCATACCGCGCTTGCCGGCACCCTTGTCGGTAACGGCCACCACGATGGCGACGTTGCCGTTCTTGCCGCTGGTGATGAACTGCTTGACGCCGTTGATGACGTACTCATCCCCCTGCTTGACCGCCGTGGTGCGCAGGCCCGAGGCGTCGGAGCCCACATGCGGCTCGGTGAGGCAGAAGGCGCCGAGCATTTCGCCGCGCGCCAGCGGCCCGAGCCAGTCGCGCTGCTGCTGGGGGTTTCCGTAGCGCAGCAGGATGGCGTTGACCGGGCAGTTGGTGACCGAGATGACGGTGCTGGTGCCGCCATCGCCCGCGGCGATTTCTTCGAGCACCAGTGCGAGGGAGAGGTAGTCAAGCCCCGCGCCGCCGAGTTCCTCGGGTACGCAAATTCCGTAGGCGCCGAGCGCCGCCAGGCCCTGGTGCGCCGCTTTGGGAAAGTGGTGCTCTCGGTCCCACCGCGCGGCATGGGGCCAGAGTTCGCTTTGGGCAAAGTCGCGCACCGCGTCGCGGATCATTTCCTGGTCTTGGGTCAGCAGCATGGGCTTGTCTCTAGTGGTGAAGGTAAGAGTGGCTAAGAAGACTCAGTGCAACGGTTCTGGCTAGGCGCTCTGGCGCAGGCAGTAGGAACGGTACGACAAGTCGGGGCAACGACGCCAGAAGAGCCTTGTTAGCCGCTCGGCGCGCTACCAATGGGCAGCGCGGCGGCCGTCGTGGTGCAGCAACTGGCCTT
>JBATPF010000447.1:0-2570 GCA_049291355.1 Giesbergeria sp. | reverse complement strand
CTCAAGGACAACCTCGCCACGCAGGGCGACCCGACACCGCTGGGCACCGCTGCCGCACCGCTGTTCCCGGCGCCAGCCGACGCGCCGCCTGCTGCACGCCTGCGCGAGGCCGGCGCGGTTCTGGTGTCCAAAACCACCATGCCCGACTACGGCATGCTGTCGTCCGGTCTGTCGAGCTTTCACGCACTCGCCCGCAACCCCTGGGATCTCAGCAAAGGCCCGGGCGGCTCCAGCGCCGGTGCGGGCGCTGCGGCTGCGGCCGGCTACGGCCCGCTGCATGTGGGTACCGACATTGGCGGGTCGCTGCGTCTGCCGGCTTCGTGGTGCGGCATCTTCACGCTCAAGCCCAGCCTGGGACGCATCCCTATCGACCCGCCCTACACCGGCCGCGCCGCCGGCCCCATGACGCGCAGCGTGGAAGATGCGGCGCTGATGATGGCCGTGCTCTCACAGCCCGACGCGCGCGACAGCATGGCGCTGCCGCCACAGGACATTGCCTGGCGCGACTTTGAACGCGGCCCCGAGCATCTGCGCGGCCTGCGCATCGGTTTGTTGTTGGACGCCGGCTGCGGACTTCCCGTGGACCCGCAGGTGCGCGCAGCCATCGCACAGGCAGCCCAGCTTTTCGAGAGCGCCGGCGCTAGCGTCACGCCGATGCAGCCGTTCCTCGCGCCCGAGATGCTCGCCGGCATGGACCGCTTCTGGCGCATGCGCTCGCACCTCGACATGGCCGCCCTGCCACCCGAGCGCAAGGCACGCGTGCTGCCCTTCATTCAGGCCTGGGCCGACAGCGCGGCGGGCTTCTCGGGCACCGAATTGTTCCACGCCGCCCAGCAGTTCCACGCCACACGCGTCGCCACCGTGGCGGCCTGCAGCGCGTTCGACTATGTGCTCTCGCCCGTCGCGCCGATCACCGCCTTTGCCGCCGAGCTGGCCAGCCCGACCAACGACCCGCTGCGCGCGCTCGAGCACATAGCGTTTACCGTGCCCTTCAACATGTCGGAGCAGCCGGCCGCATCGATCAACTGCGGCTACAGCGACGAGGGCCTGCCGATTGGCCTGCAGATTGCCGGCGCCCGCTTTGACGACCTGGGCGTACTGCGCGTGGCGCGGGCTTTCGAGCAGTTGCGTGGGGCGCAGCGCTCCTGGCCCGAGCCTCCAGGGTAGAAAATATTGGTAAAAATAGCCTCTAGCGCTTTCCCAATAAGCGCTTGCAGCTATCAACTCAATAGCATCAGATCGCGGCTCGACTGATCGTCGCCAGGCGCACGGCCAGGCCCAGAAATACCACGCCTGCCGCCCGGTTGAGCCAGCGCTGCGCACGCTCCGAGCGCAGCAGCAGCGTGCCAAAGGTGCCTGAGAACACGGCAATGGCGCCAACCACCAGCAGCGTGGCCAGCATGAAGACGACGCCCAGCAGCATGATCTGCGGCGCCACACTGCCGAGCGCCGGGTTGGCAAACTGGGGCAGAAACGCGAGGAAAAAGATCACCACCTTGGGGTTGGTCAGGTTCATCACCATGCCACGCCCCACCATGCGCCAGGCGCTGGCGGCGGGCCGCTCGGAGGTGCTGGGGGCCATCTCGGGGTCCGTCCCGTCCTTCGTTGCCTGCGCTGCCGGCGCGCGTGGGCGCAGCGACTGCCAGGCCAGCCACGCCAGATAGGCCGCGCCCAGGTATTTCAGCACCGTGAACGCCGTCGCCGAAGCGGCAAAGAGCGCCGCCAGCCCCAGCGCCACGGCCGCCGTGTGCACCACCAAGCCTGCGCACAGACCCACCACCACCGCCATGCCAGCGCGCCAGCCGCGCTGGGCCGATTGCACCAGCACAAACAAGTTGTCGGGGCCGGGCGTGATGCCCAGCAGCAGGGAGACGCCAAAGAAGGCAAGCAGGGTATCGAGAGAAGGCATGGCAGATCGGGCAGCGCAAAAATCCCATTGTGGAGCAGCGCAACCGGTTTATTGAAGCGCGCGTCAGCGCAGGGGAATGACGAAGACCCGGGGCTTGGGCGCACAGCCCGGGCCCTGGTACGGCCCACCATCCCGCTCCCAGCCCGAGCCGGGTGAGATCTGGGCGCAAAGGCGTGCGCCATCGACCTTGCTGCGCCACCAGTACCAGGGCGCGGGCGCGGCCCAGGCAAGTTGCGCCAGCAGCAGAGCGCCAATCGTGGCCAGGCGCGCAGCAAGACTCATCTCAGCGTCCAGGCGGCAAAGCGGTTCAGAAATTCGTCCACCGCCTGCGTGTAGGCGCCGGCTTGGCCCAGTTGCGCATTGATTTGCCCGTGGGAAAGTGGCTGCGGCAACACCTCGGCCTGCCCGCCCTGCGCCTGGCTTTTGCGCGCATACGCCTGCGCTTGCGTGCACGAACTGCGGCGCGGCGACGAGCACACCAACAGCGTGGGCGGCAGGGCCGCTTGCAACTGCTGCTGGGGCGAGACCCTCAGCCAATACGCCGGGTCGCTGCCAAAGGCCTGATCGAACAGGCGCGCATGGCGCTCGTTCATGATCTGCGGCACGTCCTGCGCGCCACTGTCGAGCAGCACAACTGCCTGCGGCGCGCGCGCCCCGGCAG
>JBATPF010000446.1:0-2662 GCA_049291355.1 Giesbergeria sp. | reverse complement strand
GCTGCTGGCGCTGCGCGCTGCGGGCGAGCAGCTCGGCTGGGGGTTTCAGCTGCAGTCCCCGCTGGTGGTGGCGCTCCTGGCCGGGCTGTTCACGCTGATCGGGCTAAATCTGGCGGGGGTGTTTGAGTTTGGCCAGTTCATCCCCGGACGCCTGGCCACGCTACAGGCTCGCCACCCGGTGACCGACGCCTTGCTCTCGGGCGTGGTGGCTGTCGCCATTGCCTCGCCCTGCACCGCACCCTTCATGGGGGCATCCCTCGGTTTTGCCGTCGCCATGCCCACGGCGCAGGCGCTGGCCGTGTTTGGTGCGCTGGGGCTGGGCATGGCCCTGCCGTACCTATTGGCGGGTTTCATTCCGGCGCTGGCGCACGCCCTGCCGCGCCCCGGACCGTGGATGGACACCTTCCGCCGCGCCATGGCCTTCCCGATGTTCGCCACCGTGGTCTGGCTGGTGTGGGTGCTGGGGCAGCAAAGCGGCATCGACGGCGCGGGCGCACTGCTGGCGCTGCTGGTGGCAGGCAGCAGCCTGGTCTGGGCCATGAGCCTGCGTGGCCGCACACGAATCGTGCTGGCCTCCGCGCTGCTGGTGCTGGGCGCGTGGCTGGGCAGCGCCCTGGGGCCGCATGTCGTCAAACCCCTGGAGAGCCTTGCGCAGACGGCGCCGCAAGCCGCCGCGTGGCAGCCCTGGTCAACCCAGCGCGTGGCCGAACTGACGCAGAGCGGCCAGCCGGTGTTTGTCGACTTCACCGCCGCCTGGTGCGTCACCTGCCAATACAACAAGCGAACCACCCTGGCCGACGCCGAGGTGCTGGCCGATTTTGCCACCCGCAAGGTGGCCTTGCTGCGCGCCGACTGGACGCGGCGCGACCCGGCCATCACCGCCGCCCTCACCGCCCTGGGTCGCAGCGGCGTGCCGGTCTATGTGCTGTATGCGAAGGGCAAGCCGCCCGTGGTAATGAGCGAAATCCTGAGCAAGGGCGAGCTGCAGACGGCGCTGGCCGGCATTTGAAGGGTGCGAGAAGGATGCGCGGCCGCCTGCGACAATCCCCCCATGAGCTTCGCACCCCTTTCCAACGACACCTTTCTTCGCGCCTGCCGCCGCCAGGCCACCGACTACACCCCTTTGTGGCTGATGCGCCAAGCCGGGCGCTACCTGCCGGAGTACAAGGCGACGCGCGCCAAAGCCGGTAGCTTCATGGGCCTGGCGACCAACGTGGACTACGCCACCGAAGTGACCCTGCAGCCGCTTGATCGCTTTCCACTCGACGCCGCCATTCTGTTTTCCGACATCCTCACCGTGCCCGACGCCATGGGCCTGGGCTTGACCTTTGCCGAGGGCGAGGGGCCGCGCTTCGCCAAGGTGGTGCGCAATGAGGCTGACGTGGCCGAACTGGCCGTGCCCGACATGGACAAGCTGCGCTATGTGTTTGACGCCGTCACGAGCATCCGCAAGGCCTTGAATGGCCGCGTGCCGCTGATCGGCTTCTCCGGCAGCCCCTGGACGCTGGCCTGCTACGTGGTCGAAGGCAAGGGCAGCGACGACTACCGCCTGGTCAAGAGCCTGATGTACAGCCGGCCGGATCTGATGCACCGCATCCTGGCCGTCAACGCCGACGCCGTGGCCCAGTACCTGAACGCCCAGATCGACGCAGGCGCCCAGGCGGTCATGGTGTTTGACAGCTGGGGGGGCGTGCTGGCCGATGGCGCCTTTCAAGAGTTCAGCCTGGAATACACGCGCCGCGTGCTGGCGCAGCTCAAGCGCCAAGGCCCAGACGGCCAGGACGTGCCGCGCATCGTCTTTACCAAGGGCGGCGCCCTGTGGCTTCAAGAGATGAACGCGCTCGACTGCGAAGTGCTGGGTCTGGACTGGACCGCCAACCTGGCCAAGGCGCGCGCTCTCGTCTGCGGCATGGCCGGCGGGCCGGGCAAGGCGCTGCAGGGCAACATCGACCCCAACGTGCTGTTCGCGCCACCGGCGCAGATTGAAATCCAGGTGCGCAAGGTGCTTGAGAGCTTTGGCACGCCGCACACCGACCGCTCTTGCTGCGGACCGACGCATATCTTCAACCTGGGCCACGGCATCAGCCAGTTCACGCCGCCCGAGCATGTCGCCGCGCTGGTGGAGGCGGTGCACCAACAGTCGCGGGCTCTGCGCAGGGCTTGACATCGCGAAAATTTTTTGGCACTTGTGCACACAGCAGCTGCGAGTGTGCTAGCCCCGCACCAGCGGCTTGCAGCGTCGGACGGCTCCTACCCCTCGGCGCCTAAGTGCTTGATTCATATAGAAGGGCTGGCGCTGCTGAAAAGCTGTGCATTCCAAGCAAAGGCCGCATGCACGGGGCTTTGGGGACGGCCCCGGCGATCTGTCCACAAAGTTATCCACAGAAATTCTGGACTATTTAAAAATCCCTGAAAGATCAGTCACTTGCATCCCAAAGCCGAAAAAGAGGATGAAGCAGAACGCGCAAGCGACGATCCGTCCTGCACGGTGCAGGTGGCGGTGCACACGCCGGCCCACAGCGCCATCGGCGAACTGCTGAGCTACCGCTCGGCCACCTTGCTCCCGCCCGGAACGCTGGTGCGCGTGCCGCTGGGCCAGCGCGAGGTTCTGGGCGTGGTCTGGGACGCCGACACCGCCGCGCAAGCGCCAGCACCCACCCAG
>JBATPF010000445.1:0-3063 GCA_049291355.1 Giesbergeria sp. | reverse complement strand
AGGTATTACCAAGCTCGCCGCGCAAGACATCAAATACGCCGAGCAACTGGGCTACCGCATCAAGCTGCTGGGCATTACCAAGCGCACCGAAAGGCGAGATGTGGCCGGCAAGCCGTCCGGGGGCATTGAGCTGCGCGTGCACCCAAGCCTGGTGCCGGCCAAGCGCTTGATCGCCAATGTCGAGGGCGCCATGAATGCGGTCGTGGTGCACGGCGACGCTGTGGGCACCACGCTGTACTACGGCAAGGGCGCCGGCAGCGAACCCACGGCCAGCGCCGTGATTGCCGATCTGGTGGACATCACCCGTCTGCACACTGCCGACCCGCACCACCGCGTGCCGCACCTGGCCTTCCAGCCGGGCACGCTGCAGGACGCCATGGGTGAGTTGCCCGTGCTGCCGATGAGCGAAGTGGTCACCAGCTACTACCTGCGTCTGCGCGTGGCCGACCAGGCCGGCGTGCTGGCCAAGGTGACCGGGCTGCTCGCGCAGCACGGCATCAGCGTGGACGCCATGCTGCAGCGCGAAGCCGAGGACGTGGGCGGTGAGGGCTCGATGCAGACCGACCTCATCATCCTCACGCACAACGCGCGCGAAGGTACGGTCAACGCCGTGCTGGCCGAGCTGCAGGCCCTACCCACCGTGCTCGCGCCCATCGTGCGCATCCGCAAGGAAGAGCTGAACTAAACCCGGGTTTCAGCCCCGTGTCCAGTGCGCGGCAGGGGTTTGAATCCTCCACACTGCGCACGCTGCCCATGCAATACCTCAGCACCCGCGGCCACCCGGCCCGCCCCCACTTCTGCGACATCCTGCTTGAAGGCCTGGCGCCCGACGGTGGCCTGTACCTGCCCGAGCACTACCCGCAGATCGACGACGCCGCGTTGACGCGCCTGCGCAGCGTGCTGCGTGAGCAGGGCTACGCAGAACTCGCGTTCCAGATTCTCTCGCTCTACATCGACGACATCCCGGCCGCCGACCTGCGCGCGCTGTGCCACAAGACCTATACCGCAGACGTCTTTGGCACGCCCGACATCGTGCCGCTGCGCCCGCTCGAACCGGGCCTGTGGTTGGAAGCCTTGTCCAACGGCCCCACGCTGGCCTTCAAGGACATGGCCATGCAGCTGCTGGGCAACCTGTTCGAGTACGAACTGGCGCGGCGGGGTGAAGTGCTGAACATCCTTGGGGCGACTTCCGGCGACACCGGCAGCGCGGCCGAATACGCCATGCGCGGCAAAGAGGGCGTGCGCGTCTTCATGACCAGCCCGCATGGCCGCATGAGCGCGTTCCAGCAAGCGCAGATGTTCAGCCTGCAGGACGAAAACATCCACAACATCGCCATCGAAGGCGTGTTCGACGATTGCCAGGACATCGTCAAGGCCGTCTCCAATGACTTGGCGTTCAAGCGCCAATACAAGATCGGCACCGTCAACTCCATCAACTGGGCGCGGCTGTTGGCGCAGGTGGTGTATTACTTTGCCGGCTATCTGCAAGCGACAGACGTGGCCCCCACGCTCGGCACTGGCGTGTCCTCACTGCCCCCCAAGGGGGCTGATTCGCCTAGGGGCGGCCCGTCGGCGAATCCGAACGACCAAAAAGTCAGCTTCACCGTGCCCAGCGGCAACTTTGGCAACGTCTGCGCTGGCCACGTGGCGCGCAGCATGGGCCTGCCGATCGACAAACTGGTCGTGGCGACCAACGAGAACGATGTGCTCGACGAGTTCTTCCACACCGGCGTCTACCGCGTGCGCAGCAGCGCCGACACGCACGAGACGTCCAGCCCTTCGATGGACATCAGCAAGGCCAGCAACTTCGAGCGTTTCGTCTTCGACCTGCTGGGCCGCGACGGCGCGCGCACCCAGGCGTTGTTCGGCGAAGCCCTGGCGCGGGACGGTCGTTTTGATTTGAGCGCCGACCCGCACTTTGCCGAGGCTGCGAAGCGTTACGGTTTTGTCAGCGGCAAGAGCACGCACGCCGACCGCCTGGCGACCATCCGCGATACGCACCAGCGCTTTGACACCACCATCGATACCCACACCGCCGACGGCGTCAAGGTGGCGCGCGAGCACAAGGGTGCGGGCGATGTGCCCATGATCGTGCTGGAGACGGCCTTGCCCATCAAGTTCGCCGAGACCATCACCGAAGCGCTGGGCCACCCGCCTGAGCGCCCGGCGCGGTTTGACGGGATGGAGGCGCTGCCCAAGCGGGTGCAGGTGATGCCTGCCGATGTGCAGCAAATCAAGACGTTCATCACGCAGCACTGTGATTTGAAGTAAAAATCGCCCCTAGCGCTTTATTGATAAGCGCCTATAGCTATTTAATTTGTAGCAATCAGGAGTTTGCATGAAGGTTGTCGGCTTTGCCGGTTTCTCAGGTTGCGGCAAGACCACGCTGGTGGAAAAGCTGATTCCCGAACTGCGCCAGCGCGGTCTGCGTGTCTCGGTGGTGAAACACGCGCACCACAGTTTTGACATCGACCACGCCGGCAAAGACACCTGGCGCCACCGCGAAGCGGGCGCGTTTGAGGTGGTGGTGGCGTCCGACCGGCGCCTGGCGCTGATGCGCGAGTTCGAGCAGCCCAGCGAGCTTTCGGTGCACCAGTTGCTCGCTGAGCTGTATGAGGGGGTCGACTGGGTTTTCGTCGAAGGCTTCAAGGAAAGCGATCTGCCCAAGATGGAAGTCTGGCGTGCCCCAGAGCCCGGCAGCGCGCCACGCCCGGTGCGCTATGCGCAAGACGATTTCGTCGTGGCCGTCGCCACCGATGCGCCCGAGCAGCTCCCGGTGCCGACCGGCCTGCCGGTGTTCGAGCTCAACGCCGCATCCGATATGGCCGATTGGCTGGTGCAACAAAGTGAGCGCTTCGAGTACGACTGGGCTTTGCACGGAGAGGCCAGGCCATGCGCCCACCGATGAAACCGCTCAAACCTCTGGATGAGGCACTGGCCGAGCTGCTGGCGCACGCAGCGCCGCTCGCCGGCAGCGACACGGTGGCCACCTGGGACGCCGATGGCCGCGTGCTGCAAGTGGCCGCTATCTCGCCGCTGCAGGTGCCGCCGCAGGACAACAGT
>JBATPF010000444.1:0-2065 GCA_049291355.1 Giesbergeria sp. | reverse complement strand
TCACGGCTTCGGTGCCGCAGTCGACCCTGGCCAACCTGGCCGGCGGCACCTTGGGCGCAGCCCAGGTGCGCATTGAACTGCCGGGCGTGCCCGCCGACCAGCAACCCCAGGCCACGCGGGTGCAACTGCTGCCCACGGTGGATGCCGGCACGCACACCCAGCAGTTGCGCGCCGAGTTGCCTGCCCAGTTCGCCCACGCCGTTCCCGGCATGTTTGCGCGCCTCTGGTTGGCTGCGGCACCCACCGACCCGCAGGCGGCAGGTGCCGCCAAGGCAAGCGTCACCGTGCCCCTCCAATCGGTCCTGCGCCGCGGCGAAATGACGGGCGTGTACGTGCCCGACGCCCAGGGCCGCCCGCTGCTGCGCCAGGTGCGCCTCGGGCCGGTAGCTGGCGATCGCGTGGAAATTCTGAGCGGTGTCGCACCCGGCGAAGCCGTGGTGCTCGACCCGCTGGCCGTCGGCAGCGCGCGCTAAGGGCAAGGGAACTTCATGAGCGCAAGCACTCCCTCCCGCCTCGGCGTCTCCGGCCGCATTGCGGCTTTCTTCCAGAGCGCGCAGATCACGCCGCTGCTGGCGCTGGTGGCCTTTTTGCTCGGCGCCTTTGCCGTGCTGGTCACGCCGCGCGAAGAAGAGCCGCAGATCAACGTGACCATGGCCAATGTGATGATCCCGTTCCCCGGCGCCAGCGTGCGCGACGTGGAACAGATGGTCACCATCCCGGCCGAGCAGGTGCTCTCGCAGATCACCGGCGCCGAGCATGTGATGTCGGTGTCTCGCCCCGGCGTGGCCATCATCACCGTGCAGTTCAAGGTGGGCGTGCCGCGCACCGAGGCGCTGGTGCGGCTGTACGACACGGTGAACTCCAACGCCGACTGGCTGCCCCAGGGCCTGGGTGTGCTGCCGCCCATCATCAAGCCCAAGGGCATCGACGACGTGCCCATCGTCGCACTGACGCTCTACTCCAACAACCCGCAAACCGACGCCTTTGAATTGGAGCGCGTGGCGCACAGCATTGAGGCCGACTTGAAGCGCGTGCCCGGCACGCGCGAGGTCACCACCATCGGCGGCCCTGGCCGTGCGGTGATGGTCGAAATGGACCCGGCACGCATGGCCGGCGCCGGCGTCACCGTAGCCGACCTGCGCCGCGCCCTGCAGTCGGCCAACCTGGGGCTGCCAGTGGGCGATCTGCTGCGCGCCAACCAGGCCGTCGCGATGGAAGCCGGGCCGCTGCTGGCCAACGCTGCCGAGGTGGCCGACCTCGTTGTCGGCGTGCAAGCTGGCAAACCGGTGTTTCTGCGCGACGTCGCCGCCGTGCGGGATGGCCCGCCGCCGGCCGCGCACTACGCCTGGTACGGAACGGCCGGTGAGCACGCTGCAGAACACCCCGCCGTCACCATCGCCATCACCAAGAAGCCAGGCGAAAACGCCATTGACGTGGCCAACGCCGTGATGGCGCGCGCCGAGCAATTGAAGAACACGGTGATTCCCGCCGACGTGCAAGTGGCCGAGACGCGCAACTACGGCGCCACCGCGAACGACAAGGCGAAAAAGCTCATCCAGAAGCTGCTGTTCGCTACGGCCTCGGTGGTGGCGCTGGTGTTCATCGCCCTGGGCCGCCGCGAGGCCGCCATTGTCGGCACCGCTGTGGTGCTGACGCTTACCGCCACGCTGTTTGCGTCCTGGGCCTGGGGTTTCACGCTGAACCGGGTGTCGCTGTTTGCACTGATCTTTTCCATCGGCATCCTGGTGGACGACGCCATCGTGGTGGTGGAGAACATCCACCGGCACCAGAAGCTTGATCCCGGCAAAACGCTGGCGCAGATCATCCCCGGCGCGGTGGACGAAGTGGGTGGCCCCACCATCCTCGCCACGCTCACCGTGATTGCGGCGCTGCTGCCCATGGCTTTTGTCTCGGGGCTGATGGGCCCGTACATGAGCCCCATCCCGATCAACGCCAGCATGGGCATGGTGCTGTCGCTGGCGATTGCCTTTGTCGTCACCCCCTGGCTGGCGCGGCTGTGGATGAAGCAGCACTCCGGCAAGGCGGAGCAAGGCCACGCCCAGCC
>JBATPF010000443.1:0-6095 GCA_049291355.1 Giesbergeria sp. | reverse complement strand
AGCGCAGCAATGGCCCGTAAGGATGTCTGAGCCCTTGTGGCCGTGCCGAGAAGCGCAGGGGCGGGCGGATCAGGGCTCGCGTCTGTTTGAGCACCGCAGGTGCGAGTTGAGCGAGACCCCGTCCGGCGCGAGCATCACAGGTTGCCCGAAGCGCAGCGCAGGGACACGGACAGTAGGGCGGGCGTTCTTTGGTGACTTTCTTTCGCGAAAGAAAGTTACTGCGCCGCCGGGCGCACACCCCGGCCTCCGCCCTGTGCGAAATGGCGCTCTCCAATCTTTGTCGGAGGCCGCTACACAGTCAGGCCTATTCCATTCAAACATTCAAACCGCCCTCTGGGCTTAGGCGCGCGCCGACAGCGCCCAGCGTCGCCATCTGCTGGCGCACGGCATCTGCCATCGGCAGAGTGGTGTGCATGCGCATTTAACGCCATCGCCACCCACTGGGCACGACAGCCTGCCATGGATAGCGCCTGGAACCAGATTGGCGGCACCGTGGCCGCAGAGTTTTCCGACTTGACCGACCTCTCGGACGCCACGCGCATCGTTGTGCGCCTGCTGGTGGCGGGGGTGCTCGGCGGCATCCTGGGCTGGGAGCGCGAGCACGCCGGCAAAGCGGCGGGCGTGCGCACCCACATGCTGGTGGCCATGGGTGCCGCGCTGTTTGTACTGGTTTCACAGCAGATTGGGATCGAAGCACCGGACATGAGCCGCGTCGTCCAGGGCATCGTTGCCGGCGTGGGGTTCCTGGGCGCGGGCACCATCCTCAAAGGCAGTGGGGAGGAAAAGGTCCATGGCCTGACGACCGCTGCGGGCATCTGGCTCACCGCCGCCATCGGTACGGCGGCCGGGCTCGGCCTGGAAACCACCGCCGGGCTCAGTGCCGTGCTTGCCTTTGCCCTGCTGGGCGCCCTGCCGCTGCTGCAGCGGGTGCTGACGCGGGGCACCGGCGCGCCGCCAGATCGCAGCCAATAGCTTGCAGCGGAGACGCTCCGCTTCACACTACATTTGCACGAGCGCGCTAACCATTCCAACGCTTTGTGCCTACCCTGCTCCCTGGCCCAACCACTGAACTTTTTCATGTCTGAGCCCCTACCGGCCCACCGCAACCTGCGCGGCGTGCTCGCCATGCTCGCGGCAGTCGCCTGCTTTTCCATGATGGACGCCCTGCTGAAAATTCTGGCGGGCCACTATCCGCCCATGCAGGTGGCGGCGCTCCGGGGCCTGGGCGCCTTGCCGCTGGTGCTGGCGTACGTGCTCTGGCGCGGCGAACTGCGCAAGCTGCTGCGGGTACGCTGGCGCCTGCATCTGCTGCGCGGGGTGCTGGTAGTGGCCATGCTGGCGCTGTTTACCGCCAGCCTGCGCACGCTGGGGCTGGCCGAGGCCTACACGCTGTTTTTCATCGCCCCGCTGCTGATCACCGCACTCTCTGCGCCGGTCTTGGGCGAGCGCGTGCGGCCCGCCCATTGGGTGGCCATTGGCATCGGCCTCGTCGGCGTGCTGGTCGCGCTGCGGCCGGACCAGCGCGCCATGCTGTCACTGGGTGGCCTGGCCGTGCTCGCAGCGGCGAGCTTCTATGCCATCTCGGCCGTCGCGGGGCGGGTGCTGACGCGCACCGATTCCAGCGCCACCATCGTGTTCTGGACCACCAGCATGCTGGCTCTGGGCGCGGGCGCGCTGGCCCTGCCCGGCTGGAGCCGCGTGGCAGACGCCCACTGGCCGCTGGTGGCCGGGCTCGCCATCACGGGCTTTCTGGGCCAGACCGCCATCACCGAGGCCTTTCGCCATGGCCAGGCTGCTGTGGTGGCTCCGTTTGAATACACTGCACTGGCCTGGGGTGTGGGGCTTGACTGGCTGCTGTGGCAGGCGCTGCCCGACGGCACCACCTTGCTGGGCGGCGCCATCATCGTTGCCAGCGGCATCTACCTGGTGCGCAGCGAGCGTCGGCGTTCGGCAGCGGCTCAATAAGCTGCACGCGGGGCATGCCGCGGCATGCCAGGGCGAGCGATTTTTTGCGCCCTTGTCCCACAGGGGCAGCGGGCCGCGTGACTTTCAATGGACGGTTACGGAGGAACTTTCCATGACCCAGCAAGCCACCATCAGCGGCGAAGTGAACTACACCCCGGGCGACGGCGCGCCGATCACGATTCCGCTCGGCCCGGTGCAAATTGACCAGAGCGAGGACAGCACCACGCTGTCGTGGACGGCAGACAACGACGCCGCAGGCTCCGCCGCCATGCCACACGATGAATTCGAGCGCTACGTGAGGGAAGGAAAAATCACGCTTGAAACAGCATGATTGCTATTATTTTAATAGCTTTCTACGCTTAACCATCAAGCGCTGGAGGCCAATTTGACTGATATTTCCGCGCTGCACGCGCAAGACGTGCTCGACTTCTGGTTTGGCGAGTTCACCGCGCAGCAGCATTTCGCCAAAGACGCTGCCTTGGACGCGCGCATCGCCGAGCGCTTTGGCGCCCTGCTGCTATCGGCCGAACGCTGCGAGTTGGCGGCCTGGCGCGCCACGGCGGGCGGGCGCCTGGCAGAAATCATCGTGCTCGATCAGTTCTCACGCAACGTCTACCGGGACAGCGCGCGCGCTTTTGCCAACGACGCACTGGCGCTCGCTCTGGCGCAGGAGTTGGTGGCGGGCGCGCACGACACCGCGCTGCCCGTGGCACAGCGTGCGTTTGCCTACCTGCCCTTCATGCACAGCGAATCGCTGGCGATCCACGCGCAGGCCTTGCGGCTGTTTGACCAGCCGGGGCTCGAAGGCAACCTGCGCTTTGAGCGCCTGCACCAGGACATCCTCCAGCGCTTTGGCCGCTACCCGCACCGCAATGCAGCGCTCGGCCGCCGGTCCACGCCGGAAGAAGAAGCCTTCTTGCAGCAGCCCGGCGCGGGGTTCTAACCCAATATCAATCTGCCAGGGGGCGCGTGAGGTACACCGCCTCGCGCCCGACAATGGGCTCGCGCGTGGGCATGAAGACCGTGCAGCCGTCGCAAAGTGAGCGAATTTCGCGAGCGCCATCGGTGGCAATCAATTCCCCCTGATCGAAGGTCTCGAATCCGACCAAGGGGCGCACAAAGGCGAAACCCGGCGTCTCCACCAAAAAGGTTTCCAGCAGTTCGAAACGCCGCGCCGGTGCCACGGGCACGCCCAGCGCCACTGGTTCGATCAAACCAAAGTGCGCCAGAAACCCCTGCGTCACCCTGATCGCCGTGTCGGCCGACGCCTGGTGGAAATGCTGGCCGCATTCCGCCACTAGCGCCACGCCCGTGCCCTGCGCTTCGCCATGGCGGCCATGTTCGATCAGTGGCACGCCCGTGCCGAGGCCTTTGGGCATCACCAGATGCACCGCAGGCACGCCGATGGCGCGCGCCGCCTGCGCGTTGCGCGCAAACGCCGAATACACCCAGAACGGCTGCACGTCCTGGCTGGTGGAATGCAGGTCGAGGATGTGGTCGGCCGCAGCCACCACCGGGCGGAGCGCCCGGGCGCGCAGCAGCTCGGGGCTCACGGCGGAGCCTTCCAGCTCGGCCACCGACCAGACACGGTTCAAGTTGTGCACCAACTGGCGGCTCTCAAAAGGCCGCTCGATGTCAAAGGTCTCGTAGGCCTCCACATTGGCAAAGCTGACCGTGAGCGTGCCGACCTGCGGCCGCACGCCGGTATCGAGCAAATGCAGCGCAGCCACCATGCCGCAGAACTCGTTGCCATGGGTCAGGGCGTTGATGAGCACATGCGGCCCGGCGCGGCCGGAGTCAAACCGGTGCACGTAATCCACCCCGGTATTGCCGGCGCGGTAGGCCGACAGATCGCGCGGCAGCACTTCGAAGTGGGGGAGGCTTTGGGTCATGAGAGGGTTCAGCAGGGCAGTAGCAAACACCTTATTCCATTTCCAAATCATTTGTGACGCGAAGATGAGCCGCAGACATTGCTGTAGCAAGGCAAGGCGAAGTCGACAATGTCACGGATGATTTAGAAAGGGAATTACTGCAAGACGAGTTCGACGCGCCGGTTCTTTGCCCGCCCCTCTTCGCTGCTGTTGCTGGACACTGGCGCCAGCGAGGCCACGCCGTTGCCCACCATGCGCGCGGGGGCCACGCCGTAGTTCTTGGACAGCGCCGCCGCCACAGCGTCTGCGCGTCGCTTGGACAGCGCCATGTTGCTGTCAAAGCCGCCTACGCTGTCGGTGTGGCCGACCACATGGAGCTTGACGCTCGGTTCGGCTTTGAGGAAAGCGGCAATCTGGTCCAGCGAGGCCTTGGATTCGGGTTGGATGTCCGCCTTGCCGGTATCAAAAAAGATGCCGTAGATCGCCACTTTGCCGCTGGCCGCAATGGATTGGCTGATTTCCGACGCACTGACCACCACCATGCTTTGCTGCATGGCCTTGGTTTCCAGAATGTCCACGGCCACATAGGCGCCCTGGCGCGCCTTGTAGTCTGCGTCGTTCTTGTTCCAGTCGATGGCCACCAGGCGCACGGTGGTGTTGTCCTTCTGGAAAGTGCCGGTGCGAATGGTGTTGGCCTGGGCGGCGTACATCACGTACTCGCTGCGGTTGTTCTTGATGAAATCCTTGCCGGCACTGCTGAAACTGGCCAGAAAATTGGTCCACTTGACAGCGGCGGCATCTTGCGTCGAGTCGTAGAGCGGCTTGAAACCTTGGCCCGTGAGCTCGTTGACGTAGTTGCGATACAGCTCCAGCGAGCGCGTGTTGCCAAGGGCCTCGTACCACAGGCGGGTGAGCTTGCCCTCCAGCGCCAGTGGAGGTTTGGCGTAGCGGCGGGCGCCCGCGTCCAGGTCAAACTCTTTGAACGTGGAGGTCTGAAACTCGATCGCGTCGAAGTTGCGCGCGTCGTAGCCGACGATGCTGCTGCCCGCAAACCGCTTGAGCGCAGGGTGGTCTTTGGCGCCCGCCAGGTCTTGCGCCGCAGCGCCGCCGGCCATCAGCAGGCACAGGCCCACAAGCGCCAGCCTTTGGCGCAGGAATCGAACGATGTTCATATTGGTTTTCCAGCTTGGGAAGGGTCGATGGAACGTGAAGGCGCAATGTACGCCCGGAGACGCGTTCAATATCCTTGGATCTCAGCGCAACCCGTCCAAGCGCGATATTTATCACGCCCAGTCAATGCCGCACCAGCTCCACGCGGCGGTTGCGCGCGCGCCCGGCGCTGCTTTGGTTGTCGGCCCAGGGCGCCAAGGGCCCTACCCCGTGCGCGCTGATCCGCGCTGCGGCCACGCCAAAATCATGCACCAGCGCATCCACCACGGCCTGGGCACGCTCGCGCGAGAGTTCAAGGTTGCCTTCGAGTTCGCCCGAAACGTCGGTGTGGCCCACCACATAGAGCCGCACTTCGGGCTGGGCCTGGAGGTATTGCGCCACTCCCGCCAGCGCCGGGCGGGCGCCTTGCTCGAACTCGGCACTCCCCGACACAAAGCGAACGCCGCTGAGTTGGACGTGGCCAGTCGATGAGAGCGCGCGTGCCAACGCGTCGTCTGGGGGCGCCGCTGCGGCTGGGGGCGCTGCAGGCGTTTCCCGCAGCACGCGGGCTTCGACGATGTCGATGGCGATGTAAGCGGCCTGGCGCGCCTTGGCATCGGTGTCGGCCTTGGGCCAATCCACGGCCACCAGGCGCACGGTGGTGTTGTCTTGCTGAAAGGTTCCCGTGCGCAGGCTGGCCGGGCGTGCCGACGAGAAAATCTGCGGTGAGCGGTTGTTGGTGATGGCGTCGCGTTTGCCGGGCGCAAAACTGGCCAAGAAATTCACCCATTTGCCCGCAGCGGCCCCGCTGTCTTGCGCCGAGTCGTACAGCGTTTTGAAGCCCTGCGCCGTCAAGGCGCGCACCTGGCCTTCATACAGCTGTGTCGCAGTGGTTTTTCCAGGGACTTCGTACCACAGCCGCGTGACGCGGCCATCGAGCGTCAGCGGCTGCTCGGCGTACTGGCGCCGGCCCGTGTCCAGGTTGAAACCCGTATAGCCGGACGCCTGAAAGTCGATACTGCCTTGCGCCGCCTGGGCATAGCCCACCAGCGTGCTCCCTACGGGCCGATGGATCAGCGGGTGGTCCCGCCCGCCTGCCACGTCCTGCGC
>JBATPF010000442.1:0-3307 GCA_049291355.1 Giesbergeria sp. | reverse complement strand
GCCCACAGCCGGTGCGGCCCGTCATGGAGCGGCGGCGTTCCTTGAGGCGCGCAAACGCGCCGGCCGCCACCGACAGGTGCAGCGTGATGCCCAGCTCGGAGGCTTCTTCCTCCACGCCATACAGCTCGCTGGCGTCCGACAGGATGCCCTCGCTGAGCGAAAAACCCAGCGCGAAATCGGCCAGGTCGAGCGGCGTGGCCAGCATCACGGTGTGCGAGATGCCGTTGTATTCCAGCGCTACGGGCACTTCGTCGGCCACCCAGTCGTCCACGCTGAAGTCGTTGCCGCCGCGCACGCCGCGCACGGGCAGTGCGCGGGCGCCCTCGCAGAAGGCCACCGCTTGGGGAGGGGGCGTCAAAGGGGGGTGTGTCTTGCGTCGTTGCATGGGTCTGAGTGCCATTATTCCTGTGCGGCCAAGCCCGTGCGTGCGGCCAGCAATTCCTGTTGCACCTTGTCAAAGCGCTGATGCTCCTTTTGCCAGGCCGAGGGTTGCATCACGGGCTTGATCTGCACGGCCGTCACCTTGTACTCGGGGCAGTTGGTAGCCCAGTCGGAGTTGTCGGTGGTGATCACGTTGGCGCCCGATTCGGGGAAGTGGAAGGTGGTGTAGACCACGCCCGGCTGTATGCGCGACGTCACGTCGGCACGCAGCACGGTCTCGCCCGCGCGGCTCTGGATGCCGACCCAGTCGCCATTGCGGATGCCGCGCTCCTCGGCGTCGTGCGGGTGGATCTCCAGCAGGTCTTCGTGGTGCCACAACACGTTGTCGGTACGCCGCGTCTGCGCGCCCACGTTGTACTGCGACAGAATGCGCCCGGTGGTCAGCAGCAGCGGAAACCGCCGCGTGACCTTCTCGTCGGTCGCCACATACTGCGTGACCATGAAGCGCCCCTTGCCGCGCACAAACTTGTCCACGTGCATGGTCACCGTGCCTTCAGGTGGCGTGTGCTCGTTGCAGGGCCACTGCACGCTGCCCAGCGCGTCGAGTTTGGCGTAGTTCACGCCGGAAAAGCTGGGTGTGAGCGCGGCGATCTCGTCCATGATCTGCGACGGGTGCGTGTACGGCATCTCATACCCCAGCGCACGCGCCAGCAGCACCGTCACCTCCCAGTCGGCATAGCCGCCCAGCGGCGCCATGACCTTGCGCACGCGCGAGATGCGGCGCTCGGAGTTGGTGAAGGTGCCGTCTTTTTCCAGAAAGGACGAGCCGGGCAAAAACACATGCGCGTACTTGGCGGTTTCGTTCAGGAAGATGTCCTGCACCACGATGCAGTCCATCGCCATCAGCGCGGCGGCCACATGCTGGGTGTTGGGGTCGGACTGCGCAATGTCCTCGCCCTGGCAATACAGGCCCTTGAATTCGCCCGCCATGGCGGCGTCGAACATGTTGGGAATGCGCAGGCCCGGCTCGGGGTCGATGGCGACACCCCAGGCGGCCTCGAAGGCGCCGCGCACCGTGCTGTCCGACACATGGCGGTAGCCCGGCAGCTCGTGCGGAAAGGCGCCCATGTCGCACGAGCCCTGCACGTTGTTCTGCCCACGCAGCGGGTTCACGCCCACACCCTCGCGGCCCACGTTGCCGGTGGCCATGGCCAGGTTGGCAATGCCGATGACCATGGTCGAACCCTGGCTGTGTTCGGTCACGCCCAGGCCGTAATAGATGGCGGCGTTGTCCGCGTTGGCATACAGGCGGGCGGCGCCGCGCACATCAAAGGCGGGCACGCCGGTGATAGCCTCGGTGGCTTCGGGCGAATGCTCCGGCTGGGCGACAAAAGCGCGCCAGTCGTTGAACGACTGGGTGTCGCAGCGCTCGGCCACAAAAGCCTCGTCGACCAGGCCTTCGGTGACCACCACATGCGCCAGCGCGGTGATGAGGGCCACGTTGGTGCCGGGCTTGAGCGGCAGGTGGTGCGTAGCGTGCACGTGCGGCGACTTGACCAGATCGATACGCCGCGGGTCGGCCACGATGAGTTGGGCGCCCTGGCGCAGGCGCTTTTTCATGCGCGAGCCGAATACCGGGTGCCCGTCGGTCGGGTTGGCGCCAATCACCATGATGACGTCGGCCTTCTCCACCGATTGGAAGGTCTGCGTGCCGGCCGAGGTGCCCAGCGTGACGCCCAGGCCATAGCCGGTAGGCGAGTGGCACACCCGCGCACAGGTGTCCACGTTGTTGTTGCCAAAGGCGGCGCGCACCATTTTCTGGACCAGGTAGCCCTCCTCGTTGGTGCAGCGCGACGACACCAGGCCGCCAATCGAATCCTTGCCGTGCTCGGCCTGAATGCGGCGGAATGCGCCTGCCGCGTGCGCCAGGGCCTCTTCCCAGCTCACCTCGCGCCACGGGTCGGTGATTTTTTCGCGCACCATGGGGGTGGTGATGCGGTCTTTGTGCGTGGCGTAGCCCCAGGCAAAACGGCCCTTCACACACGAATGGCCTTCGTTGGCCTTGCCGTCTTTCCACGGCACCATGCGGATGACTTCGCTGCCCTTCATCTCGGCCTTGAAGCCGCAGCCCACACCGCAATACGCGCAGGTGGTGATCACGCTGTGCTCGGGCTGGCCCAGCAGGATGACTTTCTTTTCTTCCAGCGTGGCCGTGGGGCAGGCCTGCACGCAGGCGCCGCAGCTCACGCAGTCCGACTCCATGAAGCTGCCGCCCTGCCCCGCCGTGACGCGCGATTCAAAGCCGCGCCCGGTGATGGTCAGCGCAAAAGTGCCCTGCGTTTCTTCGCACGCACGCACGCAGCGGTTGCACACAATGCATTTGGCCGGGTCGTAGGTGAAGTACGGGTTGGACTCGTCCTTCTTGTCGTCGAAGTGGTTGGCGCCCTCAAACCCGTAGCGCACGTTGCGCAGGCCCACCACACCGGCCTGGGTCTGCAGCTCGCAGTCGCCGTTGGAGGCGCAGGTCAGGCAGTCGAGCGGGTGGTCAGAGATATACAGCTCCATCACGCCCTTGCGCAGGTCTTGCAGCTTGGGCGTTTGGGTGCGTACCTTCATGCCGGGCTCGGCCGGGGTGGTGCATGAGGCCGGATAGCCCTTGCGCCCTTCAATTTCAACGAGGCACAGGCGGCACGAGCCAAAGGGCTCCAGGCTGTCGGTGGCGCACAGTTTGGGCACCTGGATGCCCGCATCCACGGCGGCGCGCATGAGCGAGGTGCCGCGCGGCACGGTGACCTGGGCGCCGTCGATCTCCAGCGTGACAAGTTCGGCCGAGGTGCTGGCGGGCGTGCCGTAGTCGATTTCAGTGTGTTGGCTCAGCATGGGTGTCCTCTCAGATCACGTTCTCAGTTTTTGCACGGTGCGTTGC
>JBATPF010000441.1:0-4344 GCA_049291355.1 Giesbergeria sp. | reverse complement strand
GGCAAGGCCATTGCGTTCAAATAAGCGCGGTCGGGCGCGGCGCATTGGGCGCCGCCGCCCGATTTCGGTCACCAGGACAGCCAGTGTCTACACTTACCGTTTCCTCAGCGCCAGGCGCTCATGCTCTGGCGGGCGCCCAGAAGAATATGCCTCCTCCGCGTAAGTTTCGAATCTCCGGCGTACTGGCCGACCGTGTTTTTGCGCTGCTCGCGCATGCGGCGGCTTGGCTCACTCTGGCAACTTTGGCTGGGATCCTGGTGTCCCTGGTGATCGGGGCCTGGCCCGCTATCGAAGCCTATGGGTTGGGTTTTCTGACCAATAGCGTGTGGGATCCGGTCAAGAACGAGTACGGCGGTCTGTTGATGATCTACGGCACCTTGGCCACCTCGGCCATTGCCTTGCTGATCGCCGTACCGGTGAGTTTCGGCATTGCGCTGTTCCTCACCGAACTCTCGCCCGGCTGGCTCAGGCGCCCGTTGGGAACGGCCATCGAATTGCTGGCGGCAGTGCCGTCCATCGTCTATGGCATGTGGGGTCTGATGGTGTTCGGCCCCATTCTGGCGACCTGGGTTCAGGTGCCACTGCAAAAAATGTTTGCCGGCGTGCCGTATCTGGGCGCGCTGGTGTCGGGTCCGCCCGTAGGCATCGGCATTCTGTCGGCCGGCATCATTCTCGCAATCATGATTATCCCGTTCATCTCGGCCGTCATGCGCGACGTGTTCGAGGTGACCCCGGCACTGCTCAAAGAGTCCGCTTACGGCCTGGGTTCGACGACCTGGGAGGTGGTCTCCAAGGTGGTGCTGCCCTATACCAAGACCGGTGTGCTCGGCGGCATCATGCTGGGGCTGGGCCGCGCGCTGGGCGAGACCATGGCGGTCACGTTTGTGATTGGCAACATGAACCAGCTCGATTCGGTGTCGCTGTTTGCTGCCGCCAACAGCATCACGTCCGCGCTCGCCAACGAGTTCGCCGAAGCGGGCGAAGGGCTGCACCAGGCGTCGCTGATCTACCTGGGGCTGGTGCTCTTCTTCATCACCTTCGTGGTGCTGGGCCTGTCAAAAATCCTGCTGCTGCGCCTGCAGAAGAACGAAGGAGCCCGGTCATGAGCAGCAGCTCGCAAAGCTTGATTTCGGCGGCCGACCAGAATGCTGCGCGGGCCGCGCGTTTTGCCAGGCGCAAACGTGTCAACCGCATTGCGCTGAGCCTGTCGCTGCTGGCCATGGTGTTCGGCGTCTTCTGGCTGGTGTGGATTCTGTGGGAAACCCTGCGTTTGGGCCTGGGTGGCTTGTCCTTGGCCCTGTTCACCGAAATGACACCGCCGCCCAACGAAGCGGGCGGCCTGTCGAACGCCATTTTTGGTTCGCTCACCATGGTGGCGCTGGCCACCTTCGTGGGGACGCCGATCGGCATCCTGGCGGGGATCTACCTGTCGGAGTACGACACGCGCGGCCCATTGGCGCAGGTTACGCGCTTTGTCAACGATATCCTGTTGTCCGCGCCCAGCATCGTGATCGGCCTGTTTGTCTACACCGTCATGGTGACGCGCTTCAAAAGCTTCTCCGGCTACGCCGGTGGCCTCGCGTTGGCGCTGATCGTGGTGCCGGTGGTCATCCGCACCACCGAGAACATGCTGCTGCTGGTGCCCGCCGGCCTGCGCGAGGCCGCCTACGCTCTGGGCACGCCCAAGTGGAAGGTGATTTCGTTCATCACGCTGCGCGCCGCGCGGGCCGGCGTCATCACCGGCGTGCTCCTGGCCGTGGCGCGCATCGCGGGCGAGACGGCGCCACTGCTGTTTACCGCGCTGAACAACCAGTTCTGGAATGCCGACCTGTCCAAACCCATGGCCAGCCTGCCGGTGACCATTTTCAAGTTCGCGATGAGCCCCTACGAGAACTGGCAGAAGCTGGCTTGGGCGGGGGTGTTTCTCATCACCATGGCCGTGCTGGCCCTCAATATCATTGCGCGTGTTCTCACGCGTGCCAAATAACGCGTGCAGCGCAGCGCGCCACATCCCAGACCCCCATGATTGACACCCCGCTTGCATCCGCCGTTCGGACGGCCAGCGCCCAGGCGCCTCATTCCCTGCCCCGGACTCCGCCCAAAATCACGGTGCGCAACCTGAACTTCTATTACGGCAAGTTCCACGCGCTCAAGTCCATCAACCTTGAAATCCCGGAGAACAAGGTGACGGCGTTCATCGGGCCTTCGGGGTGTGGCAAGTCCACCTTGCTGCGCACCTTCAACCGCATGTTCGAGCTCTACCCCGAGCAGCGCGCCGAAGGCGAAATCGTGCTTGACGGAGAAAACCTGCTGACCAGCAAGCAGGACGTGGCCCTGCTGCGTGCCAAAGTCGGCATGGTGTTCCAGAAGCCCACGCCGTTTCCCATGTCGATCTACGACAACATTGCCTTTGGCGTGAAGCTGTTCGACAGCCTGAGCGCTCCCGAAATGGACGAGCGCGTGGAATGGGCGCTGCGCAAGGCGGCGCTCTGGACGGAGGTGCGCGACAAGCTGCACCAGAGCGGCTCCAGCCTCTCGGGAGGGCAGCAGCAGCGTTTGTGCATTGCGCGCGGCATTGCCATCAAGCCAGAGGTGTTGCTGCTCGATGAGCCGTGCTCGGCGCTCGATCCGATTTCCACCGCCAAAATCGAAGAGCTGATTGCCGAACTCAAAACCGACTACACCGTCGTCATCGTCACGCATAACATGCAGCAGGCCGCGCGCTGCAGCGATTACACCGCCTACATGTACCTCGGCGACCTGATCGAGTTTGGCGAAACCGAGCAACTCTTCGTCAAGCCCGAACGCAGCGAGACAGAAGATTACATCACCGGCCGTTTTGGCTGAGCGGAACCTTTCATGATGCAAAAGCACCTCTCTTCGCAGTTCGATGCCGAACTCAATACCGTGTCCGCTCGGGTGATGGAACTCGGCGGGCTGGTCGAATCCCAAATCGGCCACGCCATCCGCGCGTTGTCACATTTCAGCCTGGAGGCCGTGGAGACGGTGGCCACGCTGGAGACGCGCGTCAACGCGCTCGAAGTGGACATCGACCGCGAGCTTTCCACCATCATTGCGCGCCGCCAACCCACCGCGCGCGACCTGCGCTTGTTGATGGCGTTCTCCAAGGCCACGGCCAACCTCGAGCGCATGGGCGACGAGGCCAGCAAGATGGCGCGCATGGTGCGCTCGATCATCGAGACCGGCGCCCCGCGCAACTTGCCCACAACAGACCTGCGCGTGGCGGCCGACTTGGCCTCCGGCCTGCTGCACAAGGCGCTGGACGCATTTGCCCGGCTCGACACCCGCGCCGCACTCGCTATCCTCAAGGAGGACGACCTGATTGATGAGGAATTCGACGGCTTCGTGCGCAAGCTCGTCACCTACATGATGGAAGACCCGCGCACCATCTCGCCCAGCCTCGACCTGCTGTTCATCGCCAAGGCCATTGAGCGCATTGGCGACCATTCCAAGAATGTGGCCGAGCTCATCATCTACCTGGTCGAGGGCACGGACGTGCGCCACACCTCGCTCGAAGACATTGAATCGGTGCTGCGCTGATGAGGCATCTCCCCAAGGTGCTGGTGGTCGAGGACGAGCCCGCGATTGCCGAACTGATTGCCGTGAACCTGCGCCACAACGGCTTTGTGCCCGTGTGGGCCGAAGACGGTCCCAGCGCCCAGCGCGAACTCGACGCGGTGCTGCCCGACGTGATCCTGCTGGACTGGATGCTCCCCGGCCAGAGCGGCTTGCAGCTCGCGCGCAAGTGGCGCGGCGACGCGCGCACGCGCGGCATTCCCATCCTTATGCTCACGGCGCGCGGCGACGAGCCAGACAAAATCGCCGGCCTCGACGCGGGCGCGGACGACTACATCACCAAGCCTTTTTCCACGCAGGAGCTGCTGGCGCGCATCCGCGCCGTATTGCGCCGCCGTGCGCCCGAGCAGGCGAGCGAAGCGCTGGAAGCGGGCGGCCTGCGGCTTGATGCGGCCGCGCATCGGGTGAGTTTCAAGGAGCAGGAGCTGCGCATCGGCCCGACCGAATTCAAGCTGCTGCGTTACCTCATGGCGCACCCGGAGCGCGTGCATGCGCGCGGGCAACTGCTCGACAAAGTGTGGGGCGACCACGTATTTATCGAGGAGCGCACGGTGGACGTGCACGTCAAACGCCTGCGCGAGGCGCTGGGCACCGCGAGCGGGATGGTGGAGACGGTGCGCGGCGCGGGCTACCGCTTTTCTGCACTGGCGGGTCAGACGGGTCCGGCGGATGCGCTAGCGAACAGGCCATGAAATGACCGCATATTTCTCCTGATTTCATAGCTGCTAATGCTTGTGTAGTAAGCGC
>JBATPF010000440.1:0-2686 GCA_049291355.1 Giesbergeria sp. | reverse complement strand
GGCTCGGGCGGCTCGGTTGCGGCCGCAGCTGCGGCGGGTGCAGCGGCAGTGGCAGCGCCCGCGGCTGCCGCAGAACCAACCAGCCGCAAACGCAAGAAAAAATAGCGCCGCTCAGGCGCGCACGCCGCCCGAGGCGCGCGAAAACACAAAGATCCCCGCAATCACCAGGGCCGTGCCCAGCGCCACGCCCGCGGTGAACGGCTCGCCCAGCAGCCACACGCCCATCAGAATGGTTGCCATCGGCCCCACCATGCCGGCTTGCGATGCAGCACTGGCGCCAATGCGCTCAATGGCCATCATCACCATCAGCACCGGCACGGCGGTGCACAGGGTGGCGTTGAGCACCGAGAGCCAAATGACTTCGGGGGCCACCAGCGCCGCGCTCCAGGGCCGCAGCAACGCAAACTGGAGCAGGCACAGCAAACAGGCCACGGTGGTGGCCAGGCCCACCAGGCGCAGCGAACCCAGGCGTTGGACCATCTCGCCGCTGTAGACCAGGTACGCGGCGTAGCTCACGGCGCTGCCCAGCACCAGCAGCGCGCCCCAGACTGCGCCCGGTCCCTGGTACGCGGCCTCCTGGCCAAAGACCAGCGCCACGCCGCAGTAGCTCACCACCATGCCGAGCATCTGGCCCCAGCGCACGCCGCGGCCATACAGCGCCCAGCCCAGCAGCAGCACCAGCGTCGGGTTGAGGTACAAAATGAGCCGCTCCAGGCTGGCCGTGATATGGGCCAGGCCGGCAAAGTCCAGAAAACTCGCCAGGTAGTAGCCCGAAAACCCCAGGCCCAGCACCCCCAGCCGATCGCGCGGCGTGAGCGCCGCCTTGCCTCGGCTGGCCCACCACGCCATGGCGGCAAACAGCGGCAAGGCAAACAGCATGCGGTACATGATGAGCGTGACCGCATCGACGCCATAGCGATACGCCAGCTTGACGATGATCGCCTTGCCACTGAAGGCCACGGCGCCCAACAAGGCCAGTGTGAGGCCAATTGCTCTGTTTTTTGTAGCTGCTTGTGCAGTATGGATAAGCGCTGGAGGCACTTTTGTATTCAATTCTTCAAGCGCGCAAGAAAGGCAGCGGGAATACAGGCGACGGTGCGGCTGGCAGCGTCCACAAACACCACGCCCACCTTGCCACGCGCCACCTCACGGCCGCTGCTGCGCTCCGTCATGCAAAAGACGAGATCGAAGCCGTATTTGTTGAAATCGCTAGGCAGCATTTGCACCCGCAGGGTCTCGCCGTGAAAGCCCTCGGACTTGTACTGCGCCACGATGTCTCCCACCACGATCGCCAGGCCTTCCACGCCCGATTCACGGTAACCGAGCGACTTGAAAAAGCGCACACGCGCCTCGGAGACCAAGGTCAGCAGCTGCGCGTTGTCCAAATGGCCGCCCTGGTTGACGTGGCTGATGTAAATCTGCATCTCAGTTTCAAAACTGAAATGCGCGGGAAGCTCAAAAACAATGCGTGGCATGGAAATACAAATCAGTGCTTGGGGTGGAACACGCGCTGGTGCAGTTGGCGCAGCGACCACCACACCGACAGCGCCACCACGGGAATCGCCAGCGCCGCCGTGGTCTCCGGAGCCAGCGGCCAGCCCAGCTTTTGCCCGCCCTTGGCGAGGTAGCTCACCAGGCCGACGATGTAGTAGGTGATGGCGGCCACGGACAGGCCTTCCACTGTGGATTGCATTTGCAACTGCATGTCCTGGCGCCGGTTCATGCTGGCCAGGAGCTGCTGGCTGCTTTGCTGCTGCTCGATTTCGACGCGGGTGCGCAGCAAGTTGCTGATGCGCGACACGCGCTGGGAAAGCGCCTCCTGCCGCCGCGAGGCCCAGGCGCAGGTGCTGCGCGCCGGACTCAAGCGCCGCTCCATGAATTCAGCGATGGTCTGCATGCCGGCCAGGCGAGATTCGTGCAGATCGGCAATGCGCCGATCCACCAGCTCAAAGTAGGCGCTGCTGGCGGAAAAGCGCGAATGCGTGGCGGCGAACTGGCTCTCCACCTTGCCCGCCAACCGGGTCAGGCGGTCGAGCAGTTCGGCTTCGGCGTTGCGGTCTGCGGTCCGAATGGCGTCGGCCAGGGAGGCGAGTTCGCGCTCGGCGCTGCCCAGCACGGTGGAGGCATCGCGTGCCGCCGGCAGGCCCAGCAAGGCGGCCATGCGGTAGGTCTCAATCTCCAGCAACTGCTGCACCAGCCGGCCCAGCCGCCGGGGCGACATGCCGCCGACGAGCAGCACCATGCGCGCACAGCCGTCGGCATGCAGCGCAAAGTCGGTATAGACCTCGCCGTGGCCGCCCGCGAGGGTGGAGGCCACCAGCGTGTCTTCATTGAGCACATGGCCCACCAGGCTGGCATCGCCGAAATCGCTGTTTTCCAGTGCCCACAGGTTCAGGCTGCACAGGCATTCGCCCGGCAGCGCAGCCAGCCAATCGCGTGGAATGACCGTGGCCACGCCCGTGGGCTCGCGCTCTCCGAAGCCCTCCGTGCGCAGCGCCGTGGTGAACGTCCAGGCGACAAATTCGGTGTGCAGCTCCCAGCGCACGCGAAATGCGCCCAGATCCATGCGCAGATGCGTGGTCTGCGCGTCGGGCAGGGGCGCATGGTGGTCGCGCAACAGGCTGGCAAGGTGTGCCCGGCTGGCCTCGCGCATGTCGGCGTCGGCCAGCATCACGATGTGCAGGCA
>JBATPF010000439.1:0-4372 GCA_049291355.1 Giesbergeria sp. | reverse complement strand
GTGCAGCCTCGGGCAGCGGGCCGGCGTAGCGCAGCAGGCGCGCGCGGGTGCCCGCGTCATCCTGCTCGGGCAATTGCACGCCGCAAATGCCGTGCGGCCCCCAGGCAATGCCGCAGGGGCCGATGGCAGTATCGAACAAGGCCTGGCCTGCGGGGGCGTTCATTACTACGTTTTTGATAGCTTCTTACGCTGCCCTGATAAGCGCTAGAGGCCGATTTGACTTCAAAACTCAACCCGCCCGCAGTTGCGCGCGCAGTTGCTGGCCCAGCTCGGGCTTGTCAGCAAAGGGGTCGGTCGGGTTGCGCGCCTGCACCACGTCTTCCATCCGCATCTGCACCGAGGCCAGCGCCTTGGGGTGGCTGAAGATGTAGAACTGCCCGCTGGCCACGGCGTCAAACACCTTGTGCGCCACTTCGGCGGCGGTGACTTTGCCGCTGCCCACGGCCTTGTCGCTCATGGCCTGGCCGATAATCTGGCTCTGCGTGGGCTTGTCGGCGGCCAGGGTGGCGGGCCGGTTGCGGTGGCTCTGGCTGATGCCAGTGGGCACGAAGAAGGGGCACAGCAGGCTGGCGCCCACCTGGTCCGTCACCAGCGACAAATCCTGGTACAGCGTTTCGGTCAGGCTCACCACGGCGTGCTTGCTGACGTTGTAGATGCCCATGTTGGGCGGCGCCAGGAGCCCTGCCATGCTGGCGGTGTTGACGATATGGCCGCGCCACGCTGCATCCTTCTTGGCGGCGGCCAGCATCATGGGGGTGAACAGGCGCACGCCATGGATCACGCCCCACAGGTTCACGCCCAGCACCCAGTTCCAGTCGGCCACCGAGTTTTCCCACACCAGGCCGCCCGCGCCCACGCCGGCGTTGTTGAAGACGAAATGCGGCGCGCCAAAGCGCTCTTGCACGGCCTGGGCGAGCTGCTCCATTTGCGCCGCATCGGACACATCCACACGCCGCGCCAGCACCTGGCAGCCCGCGGCGATGGCCTCGGATTCGGCGGCGTCAAGGGCGTCCTGCTGCACATCCACCAGCACCAGGTTCATGCCGCGCTGCATGCCAATGCGCGCGCACTCCAGCCCAAAGCCCGAACCGGCGCCAGTGAGTACGGCGGTCTTGCCTGCGAATTCTTCAATCATTTGGGTGTCTCTTTCTCTCGATAAATTGTTTGGGGCACTGCCCTTGAAGCCGAAACAGCCTAGACCAGGGCCACCGCGCAAGGGCCGCCCCGCCGCGCTGGTGGTGTCCCCCTTCCCGGCAAAGCCGAGAGAAGGGGGAAGCGGCGAAGCCGCTCAGGGGGATGGTCGTAATACATAGCCAATACGCGGGAAATGGACATGTACGGTGCCAGCGCGCGGATCTTGGCGCCGCAGCGTGTAGCGGGTGCGGGTAGCGGCCACCAGCGTGCCCTGCGTGGCCTCGGGGCCAAAGCTCTCGGGGGCCACGGTGACTTCGCTGCCCAGGGCAATGCCATGCTCGTCCTGGAATACTTCGCTCATGTGCGGCAACGGCTCGGCGCCAGCGGCCACGGTAATGGCGTCCTGGGCGGTGAACTTCTCCATGCGGCCATGGCCGAGTGCGGCGATGCGGTCCATCCATTCAAGCACCGCCGGTACATGGTCGAACACATCGGCCACGGACGGCGTGCACACCCGCGTGAACCACAACGGGTGGTAGGTGGCAAAGTCGGCCACGCAGGGCTCGGCGCCAAACAAGAAGTCGTGCTCCTCAACCATGTGCGCAATGCGCCGCAGGTAGGAGCGGTAGGCAGCAGCCGCATCTTGCGTGCGCAAGCGCGTCATGTTCACGCTCATGGCCTTGCGGTCTTCGGCAAAGGCAGCTCCGGCTTCGGGCGGCAACTTGGCAAACAGCGCGGCCACGCCCTTGGGCTGCATGTTCCAGGCCATGGCCGTCCAGAACAAGGTGCTGTCGGCCCATTGGGCGAAGACGCGGGAGACGCCCTTCAAGTGCGGTGGGTACAGCACGGGTTCGGGCTGCGTATGTTCGAGCACTTCGCAGATCAGGCTGGTGTCGCAGTAAATGTCGGCGCCGATCTGCAGCACAGGCGTTCGCCGGTAGCCACCCGTGAGCGCCACCACATCGGGTTTGGGCATGACGCTGGGGATGATGACGGACTTCCAGGGCAGTTGCTTGAAGCCCAGCACGAGGCGGACTTTCTCGGCAAACGGCGACGAGGGATAGTGGTGCAGGATGAGTTCTGTGGTCATGCAAGATCTCCAACCCCAGCGGGGCGCAGCATTTCGATGTGGGGAATACCATCTTCCAGGTAGGGCGCGCCCGCCGGCACAAAGCCCAGCCCGCCATAAAAGCCTTGCAGATGCGCCTGCGCACTGATGCGCACCGCCCTGCCCGGCCACATCTGAGCGCAGCGCGCCAGGCCTTCGGCCATCAGCACACGGCCCAGACCCTGGCCGCGTGCTTCGGGCGCAGTGACCACACGGCCAATGGAGGGCTCGGCAAACTTGGCGCCAGGGTCCACCACGCGCAGGCAGGCCTGGAGTTGGCCCGCGGCGTCGTAGCCTAGCAGGTGCCATGCCTGCCTGTCGGCGGCATCGGGGTCCTGGTACGGGCCTTGCTCAAGAATGAACACCCGGCAGCGCAGGGCCAGCGCGTCGTGCAGGGCGTGCACGCCCAGGTCATCGAAGCGTTTGCAGGTCCAGTGCACGGCGGTGGGCATGGCTCGACGCGGGTGTTCAGACCAGTTTGACGACCTGTTTGCCGAAGTTCTTGCCCTTCAGCAGGCCCAAAAATGCCTCGGGCGCGGCGGCAATGCCCTGGGCCACGCTCTCGCGTGGGCGCAGCTTGCCGGTGGCCACCAGGGTGCCCAGTTCGGTCAATGCCTCGGGCCAAACTTCCATGTGCTCGCTGACGATAAAACCTTCGAGCTTCAGTCGGCTGACCAGAATGAGTGCCGGGTGTGCCATCGGCAGCGGGGCGCCGTCGTAGCCGGCGATCATTCCGCACAGCGCAATGCGGCCAAAGGCGTTCATGCGCATCATGACGGCGTCCATGATCCAGCCGCCCACGTTTTCAAAGTAGCCGTCGATGCCGTTGGGGCAGGCGTCCTTGAGGGCCTTGCCCATGGCCTTGCCGTCGCTGTGTTCTTTGTAGTCGATGCAGGCATCAAAGTGCAGCTCGTCCACGGCGTATTTGCATTTGTCGGGACCGCCGGCAATGCCCACCACGCGGCACCCGCGCGCTTTGGCGAGGGCGGCAAAGGCGCTGCCCACGGCGCCCGTGGCGGCGCTGACGACCACCGTGTCGCCTTCTTTGGGCGCAATGATCTTGACCAAGCCGTACCAGGCCGTGACACCGGGCATGCCGACGGCGCCCAGGTAGTGCGACAGCGGCACGTGGGTGGTGTCCACCTTTTTCAGGGAACCGGGTTGGTTGGCGTCCACCACGCTGTACTCCTGCCAGCCGCCAAAGCCCACCACCTTGTCGCCCACGGCGAACTTGGGGCTGCGGCTCTCGACCACTTCGCCTGCCGTACCGCCCTGCATCACCTCGCCCACTGGCTGGGGTTGGGCGTAGCTCTTGGCGTCGTTCATGCGGCCGCGCATGTAGGGGTCGAGGCTGAGGAAGTGGTTGCGCACCAGGACCTGCCCGTCCTGCAAGGCAGGGGTGTCGGTGGCCAGGAGCTTGAAGTTGCTGGCCACGGCCTCGCCTTGGGGGCGGTTGTCGAGATGAATTTGCTGGTTGCGGGGCATGGAAGACTCCTGGTGAAGATGCAAAACTACAATTTTGATAGCTGCTTGCGCAGTCCTATCAAGCGCTAGAGGCCAATTTGACCTGAAATTTCGATTCGGTGTCGGCGCGCGGTGAATCGGTGGCGATGACCCGCAGCTCGTTGGCGTGGCCCGGACCCACTGGCAGGCGCCGCACATACTTGAAGGTGCCGGTGGCGTGGGTACATGGCCGCCCCTTGGCGTCGAACACCGTCGCTTCGGTAAACGCCATGGTGGCCGTGCGGTGGATCAAGCGGCCCTTGGCAACCAAGGGGCCCTGCGCCGCCTGCATGAAGCTGGTCTTCATCTCGATGGTGACCACGCCCATTTCGGGCGCGACACTGCGCGCCGCCGTTGCCATGGCCACGTCCAGCAGCGTCATCGAAGCGCCGCCGTGCGTCACGCCGAACGAGTTGAGGTGCTCGGGAAGTGCCTCGTAGTGCAGTTCGGATTCACCGTCCTGCATGCGCACCATTTCGAAGCCCAGCAGCTCGACGAAAGGGATTTCAACACCAAAATCAAGCAAGATTGGTCCTCAAAATTGCAGCGGCCAAAACTGGCGCGGCACAAGCCAGCGGCCACCGTGCAAGGGCCTGGGCCGGCCGCGCCGCCCCGCCGCACCGGTGG
>JBATPF010000438.1:0-4115 GCA_049291355.1 Giesbergeria sp. | reverse complement strand
GTGCCGCACGGGCCAGGGCGCGCACATTGCGCTGGTAGGCGCGCGCCAGTGCGAGCAGGGGCGAAGCAGATCGGCGCGCCATGGCTTAGCGAGGCACCGGCGAACCGGAGCCGTGATGGGCGAGCGCACGCAGAGGAAACAGCCCGTCAGCCCAGCGCACGGCGCAAAAGCTGCAGCCGGTCCGCAAGGATCTCGGTGTTGCCGTCGCCGCGCACATGCGCCAGATAGGTCTCCAGGTCGGCCACGGCAAGCCCCGGGTTGCCGCATTCGGCGTGGGCCAGACCGCGGTCGCGCACCTCGTCCCAAGCTGCGGGCAGCAGCAGCACCAGACGCTCCTGCACCGCCAGCAAGCGGTGCCAATCCCCGCTGGCGCGGTGCACTTCCTTGAGGTTGCGCAGCATGCGCGCCATGATTTCGCGCGGCTGCGCAGCCTGCAGGTAAAGACCCAGCGGCGGCTCGCCCTCGGCACTGCCGCTGGGCTGAAAGGGCTGGAGGCGCTCCACCAGTTCTTCGCGCGAGAGCGATTCGCCGGTAAAGGGATTGATCAGCACCTGCCCCCGTGGCAGCAAGGCCTTGACCATGAAATGGCCGGGGAAAGCCACCCCACGCACATGCAGGCCCACACTTTGCGCCATTTCAAGCCAGAGAATGGCCAGGCTGATGGGGATGCCACGGCGCGTGCGCAACACGCTGTTGAGATAGCTGTTTTCGGCGTCGTAGTAGTCGTTGACGTTGCCGGCGAAGCCCAGATCGGTGAAAAAAAACTGGTTCACAGCGCGCAGCCGCTCCAGCGCAGGAGCATCGCGCGCCACCTTGCGCGAGAGGCGTGCGCAGAGCAGATCCATATCCCCCAGCAGACCTTGCACGTCCAGTGCCGGGTAGTCGTCCATGGCCACGCTGGCGGCCGCTTCCAGCAGGGGAAATTGCGCGTCACTTTGCACCAGCGAGGCGAAATATTCGAGCGGCGTGGGAAGGGCGAGGCTCAGCGGCATGGCGCCATGGTAGCGGCAGGGCCGCCGGTCTGCACGTAGGTCAGCGCCGCACTATCGCCACGCTATCGCCACGCTATCGCCACGCTAACGGCGTAACAGTGCGCCCACCCGCAGGCCGGCCATGCGCAGCACGCCGAAATACAGCACCGCCGCCGCCGCCATCCAGGCGGCCAGCAAGAGCACGCGCTTGCCACCTGCGTCGCCCAGGGCGATCCAGGGGAAATACGCCGACACCCACGACAGCAGGGCACCCAGCAGCAGGCTGGCGGCCACCACCTGTGCACCAAACAGCGCCCAGCCCGGCGCGGGCTGGAAACTGCCGCGCCGCAGCAGGCCGATGAGCAGCCACAGCGCATTGACCAGCGCTCCCAGCCCAATGGACAGCGCCAGCCCGGCGTGGGCCATGCGCGGCACCAGCACCACGTTGAGCAGTTGGGTAATCACCAGCACGGCAATGCCAATTTTGACTGGCGTGCGCACATCCTGGCTGGCGTAGTAGCCCGGCGCCAGCACCTTGATCGCCACCAGACCCAACAAGCCTGCGCCATAGCCCGAGAGCGCCAGCGCGATTTCCACCACATCGCTCGCCTGCAGCTCGCCGTGGTGAAACAACGTAGCCACGAGGGGCGTGGCAAATGTCAGCAGCGCCACGGCGCTGGGCACCGCCAGCAGCACCACGATGCGCAAACCCCAGTCGAGCATGGACGAATAGCGCTGTGCATCGCCTGCGGCACGCGCAGCGGTGAGCTGCGGTGTGAGCACCACGCCGAGCGCCACGCCCAGCAGCGCGGTAGGGAACTCCATCAAGCGGTCGGCGTAGAACAGCCAGGTCACACTGCCCGGCGCCAGATACGAAGCAATCTGTGTGTTGATCAGCAGCGAGATCTGCGCCACTCCGACGCCCACCAAAATAGGTGCCATGAGCGTGAGCACGCGGCGCACGCCGGGGTCGCTCCAGGCGTCGCGCAGAGCGACAAGGCTCAAGCCAATGCGCGGCAGTAACTGCAGCCGCATCAATGCCGGCACCTGAATGGCCAGTTGCAGTACGCCGCCCAGCACCACCCCGCCTGCCATCGCATAGATCGGCTCGATGCCCCAGCCGCGAAACAGCGGCGCGCCAAACCAGGCAGCCGCAATCATGGAAAAATTAAGCAAGACGGGCGACGCTGCGGGCACAGCAAAGTGCTTCCAGGTGTTCAGAATGCCCGCAGACAGCGCGACCAACGACATAAAGCCGATGTAAGGGAACATCCAGCGCGTCATCAGCACGGCGCCGGCATAGCCTTCCGGGCTCTGGCGCAAACCGCTGGCCAGGGCCCAGACCAGCACCGGCGCGCCGATTACGCCCAGAATGCAGGTGACCAGGAGCGCCCACGCAAGCACCGTGGCCACGCTGCCGATGAGGACACGGGTGGCGTCATCCCCCTGCTGCGCGCGCGTGGTAGCCAATACCGGCACAAAGGCCTGGCTGAAAGCGCCTTCGGCAAACAGTCGGCGAAACAGATTGGGGATGCGAAAGGCAACGTTGAACGCGTCGGTCAGCGCATTGGCGCCGAAAATGGACGCCATGAGCAGATCGCGCACCAAGCCCGTGACACGGGACGCCAGGGTAAGCAACGAAACGGTGGATGCAGCTTTGAGCAGAGACACAGGCTGCGAAGTGTATGCGCTGCCTTTGCCGGAAAACTGGCAACCGCTGGTAAAACGCCCCCAGGCTATAATGGCGGGCTTCGCTGGCAACATCCTCAGACCCTAGGAATACTTACCATGGCATCCACCAAGCCCAAGAAAAAGAACCCGCGCCTCGCGTCGGGCCGCAAACGCGTCCGTCAGGACACCAAGCTCAACGCAGCCAACACCTCGCTGCGCTCCAAATACCGCACGGCGGTCAAGAACGTTGAAAAAGCCGTTCTCGCCGGCGACAAAACCAAGGCCACCGAACTCTTTGGCAAGATGCAAGCAGTGGTCGACACCATTGCCGACAAGGGCATCTTCCACAAGAACAAGGCCGCTCGCGACAAGAGCCGCCTGTCGACCAAGGTGAAAGCCTTGGCACCCGCAGCTTAAATTCACCGCCTGCCCCAGCAGGCAAACAGCCCGGGTGGCCGAGCCGCCCGCCGTTTGACACGGGTGCGCTGCCAGCAAAGCAAAAAAGCCGTCGCAAGACGGCTTTTTTGTTTCCGGGCGGCGTTTCCGGCCGACAACTGCTTGGTACATTGACGCAGCCCCAACCGTACGCCCATGATCCTGCGCCAAAAATCAGCCTTCGACGGCTTTGCCTACGAATTCCTGGAAGACGGTACATCCACGATCCTGGGCGAGTTCCGTTACGCATGGTTTTCGCAGGCCAAAAATGCCCGGCTGCGCGTGCACTCCCCCCAGGATGCACCCAAAGGCGACATTCAGCTCAGTCTGAATGGCCGCGCCTGGAGGGTACGCCACCTGTACCTTCGGCGAGGTTACACCAACGATGTGCGGTACACACTGGAAACCGCAGAGGAGACCATTCATGCCCAAGTCGATGTGCTCACCGGAACCCCCGGCCTGCGCCGGCCCAAGGTGGTGATGGAGCTCGCCTTGCGGGCCGAGTTGAGCACCTCGTCCGGTTGGTTCCGGAAAAAATTTACGCTGATGGACACTGAAACGCGGCAGTCCATCGGCGACATTCAGGAACCGTCGATCCTTGCCACCCGGCGCGAACTTCAGATCAATCTGCCAAGTTGTGAGCCACCCGTGGCGGCGTTCTGGGGCATCGTGACACTCATTGTTCGCTTCTAGCCTGTCGGACTTGGAGCGTCGAAAGCGAAAACCGAAGGTTTCACCAAAATCGGCCCCAGCGAGGACAGTTTTTGCCGAATTTGCAGCCCCATAGCCCGGCTATGGGGCAAAAAGACGGTGTTCTCGAAGAGCGGCGAAGCCAAAAATGGACCGCTGCGGACGATTTGCAGCCGGTGATTTCCAGGTCTGACAGACTCCAAGCGGTCAGCCGCGCCGCAGGCTGTCCACGGTGTGGTGCAGGTGCAGCGCCCAGGTACGCCGGTCGCGCTCCTGGGCAAACTCGGGGACACCAAAATGCACGATGGCCTCGATGGGCGGTGCGCACAAGGTGCGCCAGATGGACCC
>JBATPF010000437.1:0-24782 GCA_049291355.1 Giesbergeria sp. | reverse complement strand
GCTGGGACCAGGCCGAGGCGGTGCAAATGCTCTTGCGCGCCCAAGGCTTTGAAGGGGTGCAAACCCGCAATGACCTGACCGGCATAGGGCGTTGCTCGGGCGGGCAACGGCCAAGAGTGAAATAATGACGCCCACGTCCCACCAGCCTTCTCAGGCCCCATTTTTTGGAAACCCCATGAGCGACACCCAGAAACGCATCGACGATCTCGTCAAATCCAGCAACGTGCTTTTGTTCATGAAGGGCACGGCCAGCTTTCCGATGTGCGGTTTTTCCGGCCGCGCCATCCAGATCCTGAAGGCCTGCGAAGTCGACCCCAAGGACATCACCACGGTCAACGTGCTCGACGACGAGGAAATCCGCCAGGGCATCAAGGACTACAGCCAATGGCCCACCATCCCTCAGCTGTACGTCAAAGGCGAATTCATTGGCGGCTCGGACATCATGATGGAGATGTACGAATCGGGCGAACTCAAGCAGACGCTGGACCGCTGATCCACTGCGCGCCCAAACTAGCCGCCTGCGGGCGGCTTTTTTGCGTCCGCAGCGCATTGGCGCCAGTGGATGCCTGCTTGCCCCCTAAACTCGGACACCCGCCCATGGCGCCCCTGTTTCATGCTGCAAGAACTCCTTTTCATCGCCCTTCTGATCGCCGCCAGCGCATTTTTCTCGGCGGCGGAAATTTCTCTGGCCGCCTCACGGCGCCTGCGGCTGCGCCAACTGGCCGACGACGGCGACCCACGCGCAGAACGCGTCCTGCGCCTGCAAGAGCAGCCTGGCGACTACTTCACCGTGGTCCAGATTGGACAAAACGCGGTGGCCATTCTGGGCGGTATCGTGGGCGAAAGCGCGCTCAGCCCCAGCTTTTCCCGCTTCTTTGCACAGTGGCTCCCCGAGGCAAGCGCGCAGACCCTCGGATTCTTCAGCTCGTTCCTGCTGATTACCTCGCTCTTCATCCTGTTTGCCGACTTGGTCCCCAAGCGCCTGGGTATGGCGGACCCCGAGCCGATTGCGGTGCGCCTGATGCGGCCGATGTCGTTCTGCATGGCCATCCTCAAGCCGCTGGTGTGGCTCTACAGCCGCGGCGCCGACGCGCTGTTTCGCCTGATGGGCTTGTCGTCCTTGCGCGATGACCGCATCACCTCGGACGACGTGCTCGCCATGATGGAGGCCGGCGCGCGCGCCGGTGTGCTGGCGGCGCGCGAGCAGCAGGTCATCACCAATGTGTTCGAGCTGGATACGCGCACCGTCTCCAGCGCCATGTCGCAGCGCGAGCGCGTGGCATTCTTTCGCCGCGACGACCTGGATGCAGTGATCCGCCTGCGCATCGCCGCCGAGCCGTTTTCGACCTACCCGGTCTGCGAAGGCGACATCGACCATGTGGTGGGCTACGTCGACGCCAAAGATTTGTTCCAGCGGGTGCTCAATAACCAGCCGATTTCGCTTGCCGACGACTCGCTGGTGCGCAAGGTGCTGATCGTGCCCGACCGGCTGACGCTCTCGGAGGTGCTGGAGCAGTTCCAGCAGGCGCACGAAGACTTTGCCGTGATCGTCAACGAATACAGCCTGGTGGTGGGCGTGGTCACGCTCAACGACGTGATGAGCACGGTGATGGGCGACCTGGTGTCGCCGTTTGACGAAGAGCAGATCGTGCGGCGCGACCAGGATTCCTGGCTGATTGACGGCATCACGCCCATCGAAGACGTGTGCCATGCGCTCAGCCTGGACGAACTCCCGCACGATTCGGAATACGAAACCCTGGCCGGTTTTCTGATGGTGATGCTGCGCCGCGTACCGCGCCGCACCGACAGCGTGCTGTGGGGCGGCTACAAGTTCGAGGTGCTGGACGTGGACAGCTACCGCATCGACCAGGTCATGGTCTCGCGCGTCGTACCGACCCGCGCCGGTCTGGGCGACGCTTGATCGTCCGCTGATCCGATTAACCGGTCAGGCGGCCGTCGAACTGCCAGTTGCGCTGCGCCGCAAACACCGCGTTGGGGTATGGCGAGCGACCCCGGCTGCCGTTGTAGCGCCCCAGCGTCATGTACAGGTCGCCGCGCTCGCGGTCCAGGTAGTGGCGCAGGATGACGCAGCCAAAGCGCAAATTGGTCTGCATGTGAAACAGCTTGCCCGCATCGCCGTCGCCAATCACCCGCGTCCAGAACGGCATGACCTGCATGTAGCCACGCGCCCCGACGCTGGAGACGGCGTACTTGCGAAACGCACTCTCCACCTGCACAAGGCCCAGTACCAGCGCCACATCCAGCCCCGCGCGGCGGCTTTCGTACCAGGCGGTTTGCAGAAAATCACGCCGCACTTCCCAGTCGAGCTTGCGCCGGCGCAGGCGGTCGCTCATGGTGGCGAGCCAGCGCACGTACAGAATGCGCTCTTGCGTGCTGGCGAACTGGGGCTCAGGGGGCGCCTCGTTGGCAATGGCCGAACTCAGCGCAGAGCGCACCGAATCCATCAGCGGCTCTTCTACCTGGCCTCCGGCATGGGCTACGCCGGGCACACCCCATCCCAGCGGCAGCAGCGCAGGCAGCGCTGCCGCGAGGCAATTGCGGCGTGTGACTCCCGTGTTCATTGGCTCAGTTGGCCCTTCAGGTGGGCCAGGATGTCTGTGAGTGCGATTTTGGTCGCACCAGTATCGCGCCGGTGCTGGTATTCGACAAGCCCCTCCTTGAGGCCCCGGTCGCCAATCGTCACGCGGTGCGGCACGCCAATCAGTTCCCAATCGGCAAACATGGCGCCGGGGCGCTCACCGCGGTCGTCAAGGATGACGTCAACGCCCGCCGCAAGCAGTTGGGCGTACAACTGCTCCGCCGCTACTTTCACTTCAGGAAAACGGTCGGGCGTGATCGCGCACAGCACCACGGTGAATGGCGCAATCGCGTCAGGCCAGATGATGCCGCGCTCGTCGTGGTTCTGCTCGATGGCCGCGGCCGGCAGGCGCGTGATGCCGATGCCGTAACAGCCCATTTCGAAAAACGCTGGCTTGCCGTCTTCTCCCAGGAAAGTGGCGTTCATGGCGCGGCTGTATTTCGTACCCAGGTAGAACACGTGGCCCACCTCGATGCCCCGCTCAATGACCAACGGTCCAGCGCCGTCGGGCGAAGCGTCGCCCGCCACGACGTTGCGAAGATCAGCCACCAGCTCGGGCTCAGGCAAGTCGCGGCCCCAGTTGACGCCGGTGCAGTGGAAATCGGCCGCATTGGCGCCACACACCCAGTCGGCCATCACGGCCACTTCGCGGTCCACCACCACGCGCACGGGCTGCAGTAGTCCGATAGGGCCCAGGTAGCCCGGCTCACAGCCGAAATGCGTCTTGATCTCGGCAAGCGTGGCAAAGCGAAAGCCCGCGTCGAGACCCGGCAACTTTCCCACCTTGATCTCATTCATGTCGTGGTCGCCGCGCAGCAACAGCAGCCAAACCTGACTGCGGACGATTTCGCCGGCCTGGTTCGTCTCATCGGTTGCCAACACCAGCGATTTCACGGTGTTCTGCAGTGGTATGTTCAGCAGCGCAGCCACATCGGCGCAGGTGGCCTTGCCCGGCGTCGGTGTCTTGGCCATGGGATGGGCAGGCGCGGGGCGTGGGCCCGCCGGCGCCAGCGCCTCGGCCTTTTCCATGTTGGCGGCGTACTCGCTGCCGGGGCAATAGACGATGGCGTCCTCGCCGGTAGCAGCAATCACCTGGAACTCTTCACTCAAATCGCCGCCAATGGCGCCGCTGTCGGCCGCCACGGCCCGATAGGTCAGGCCAAAGCGGTCAAAAATACGCCGATAAGCCTGCGCCATGACCTGGTAGCTGGTCTTGGCCGCCGAAATGTCGCGATCGAAGCTGTAAGCATCCTTCATCGTGAATTCGCGTCCACGCATCAGGCCGAAGCGCGGTCGGCGCTCGTCGCGGAACTTGGTTTGTATCTGGTAGAAGTTGCGCGGCAACTGCTTGTAGCTGCGCAGCTCCTGGCGGGCAATATCCGTCACCACTTCTTCGCTGGTGGGCTGCACCACATAGTCGCGACCGTGCCGATCCTGGATGCGCAGCAACTCGGGGCCCATGGTCTCAAAACGCTTGGTTTCCTGCCACAGCTCGGCAGGTTGGACCACCGGCATGCTCAGCTCGACGGCTCCGGCGCGGTTCATTTCCTCGCGCACTATGGCTTCCACCTTGTGGATCACGCGCAGCCCCATGGGCATATAGCTGTAAATGCCCGCCCCGAGCTTCTTGATCAGACCCGCCCGGGTCATCAGTTGGTGGCTGACCACTTCGGCGTCGGCAGGCGCTTCTTTGAGCGTGGAAATAAAGAACTGAGAAGCTTTCATCGGAACATTGCAGACTGCGCGCGCCCTGGCCGCCGCAGCAGGCAAGTGCCGTGCATAATGGACGCAGTTTTAAGATTTTGGGGTTCGATTATGCTTGACCGGGACGGCTTTCGGCCGAACGTCGGCATCATCCTGCTCAACCAGAGAAACCAGGTGTTCTGGGGCAAGCGCATACGCACCCACAGCTGGCAGTTTCCGCAAGGCGGCATAGACCGCGGCGAATCGCCCGAGCAGGCGATGTTCCGGGAACTCCACGAAGAAGTCGGCTTGCACCCCAACCACGTCCGCGTGGTGGCCCGGACCCGGGATTGGTTGCGCTACGAGGTGCCTGACCGGTACATCCGCCGCGATGCGCGGGGACATTACAAAGGACAAAAGCAGATCTGGTACCTGCTTCAGTTGGTGGGTCACGACTGGGATTTGAACCTGCGTGCCACCAACCACCCGGAGTTCGACGCTTGGCGCTGGAACGAGTACTGGGTGCCGCTTGACGTGGTGGTGGAGTTCAAGCGCGGCGTCTACGAAATGGCGCTGACGGAGCTCTCCCGTTTTGTGCCACGGCACGAGCAACGCAACCGCTATCTGCGCAGCGGCATGCGCGCGCGCGATGCCGAGCCCGCAAACAGCCATCTGCACCGAACCGGCACCATGCTGGTGCATCCGGGGGTGGAACTGCCGCCGGGCGCCAGCTTCGACCCCGATCCTCAGACGGCCAATGGCTGCGCGTTGAACGAGCTGCAAGACGACGGTACGCCGCAGGCGGGCAGCCCACGCTGATCAGGCGCTGCGCGACCCGCGCTCAGTGCTTCTTTAGCGCCCGGTCAGCACCAGGTTGTCGCGGTGCAGCATCTCGGGCTCCGCGACATACCCCAGCAATTGCTCAAAGGCGCTGGATGGTTTGCGGCACAGACGCCGGGCTTCCCCACTTGCATAGTTTGCGAGGCCCCGGGCAATTTCCTGGCCTTGCGGGTCATGCACTGCAATGACGTCACCACGGGAAAAATCGCCTTCCACGCCGGTCATGCCAATAGGCAGCAGGCTCTTGCCCTCGGCGCACAGTTTGGCCGCCGCGCCAGCATCAACGCTCACCGCACCGCGCAATTGCAAGTGGTCAGCCATCCATTGCTTGCGCGCCTGCTTCTTTGCGGTCTGCGAAACCAGCAGCGTGCCGATGGCCTCCCCAGAAGCCAGGCGCACCAAGACGTCGTTCTCGCGTCCCCAGGCAATGACGGTGGAAGCGCCCGAACCGGCGGCACGCTTGGCAGCCAAAATTTTGGTCAGCATGCCACCGCGACCAATGCTTGAGCCTGCGCCCCCCGCCATGGCTTCCAGCGCAGGATCTCCCGCGTGGGCTTCGTGCACGAATTTGGCCTCTGGGTCACGGCGCGGGTCGGCGGTAAAAAGGCCCTTTTGGTCGGTCAGGATGACCAGCACGTCGGCCTCCACCAAATTGGCAACCAGCGCACCCAAAGTATCGTTGTCGCCAAACTTGATCTCGTCGTTGACGACGGTGTCGTTTTCGTTGATGACCGGCACGACACCCAGGCGCAGCAGGGTCAGCAAGGTAGAGCGCGCGTTAAGGTAGCGCTCGCGATCGGCCAGGTCGGCGTGGGTGAGCAGCACCTGCGCGCTGCCGATGCCGTTCTCGCGCAGCTTGGTTTCGTACATCTGTGCCAGGCCCATCTGGCCCACGGCAGCCGCAGCCTGCAGTTCGTGCACCTGGCGTGGGCGAGCACTCCAGCCCAGGCGCTTCATGCCCTCGGCCACGGCGCCGCTGGAGACCATGATCGCTTCGCGCGCAGGGCCGGCCTGGCCGTTCACCAGCGCCCCCAACTGACGCGACCATTCGCCAATGGCCTGTGCGTCCAGGCCCCGACCCTCGTTGGTCACCAGGCTCGACCCCACCTTGACCACGATGCGGCGGGCGCTGCGCAGTATCTGGTTACTTTCAATAGCCATTTATGCCTCTAGCGCTTATTCCATATATAAACTATGCTATCATTATTATAGCAAATCAGCTGGTATGCCCCTCTTTGTCTTCGGGAAACCGCGGGTCGCGTTCTTCTACGGGCGCCTGCTCTGCCAGCTGCTGGGCCTTGACGTGCGCATAAATGGCGTGGATCAGCGACTCGCAGCCCTCTCGGGTGAGCGCCGAAATCTCGAACACGGGCCCTTTCCACTTGAAACGCTTGACGAAATCATCGACGCGCGCGCGGCGCTCGTCGTTCGGCACCATGTCCAGCTTGTTCAGCACCAGCCAGCGTGGCTTCTTGAACAGGGCGCTGTCGTACTTTTTGAGCTCCCCAACGATGGCCTTGGCCTGCGCCACCGGGTCCACCGCGTCGTCAAACGGGGCCAGATCCACCACGTGCAGCAGCAGCCGCGTGCGCTGCAAGTGGCGCAGGAACTGGTGCCCGAGCCCCGCGCCTTCCGAGGCCCCTTCAATCAGGCCGGGAATGTCGGCTACTACAAAGCTTTGCTCAGGTCCAACACGCACCACGCCCAGGTTGGGATGCAAGGTGGTGAACGGGTAATCGGCAATCTTGGGCCGCGCATTCGATACGGCGGCAATGAAGGTGGATTTGCCCGCGTTGGGCATGCCGAGCAGGCCCACATCGGCAAGCACTTTCAATTCCAGCTTGAGGTTTCTTTTCTCGCCCGGCCAGCCAGGCGTTTTCTGGCGCGGCGCACGGTTGATGGCGCTTTTGAAGCGCATGTTGCCAAAGCCGCCGTCGCCCCCCTTGGCAATGGTGATGACCTCACCGGGCACCAGCAACTCGAACAAGACCTCACCGGTTTCGGCATCGCTGAGAATGGTTCCCACAGGCATCTTGAGCGTGATGTCGCTGCCCGCCGAGCCAAACATGTCGGAGCCCATGCCGTGTTCGCCGCGCCGTCCGGGGCGCCACCTTGAGCCTGCAGCGCGCTCTTGCACCGTGGCGCCACCCGGCGTTTCGCGAGGGGATGGCGGATTTGATTGGACCCGCTTTGGGCGTCGGTGCCTGGGGATTGGTGACGGGTGTTGCCATGGTCAAGAGCGGCATGAGTGTCTGGCTGGCGCTTTTGATGTCGATCGCCGTCTACGCCGGCAGCGCTCAGCTGTCGGTCATTCCGCTGTTGGCGGTGGGCGCGCCGCTGTGGGTGGTTTGGTTGACCGCCAGTTGCGTCAATTTGCGCTTCGTCATTTTTAGCAGCTTGTGGCGCAGCTACTTTCAATCCCAGCCGCTGCGGCAGCGTCTGGCCATCGGCTATTTCAGTGGCGACGTGATCTTCGTCGCGTTCATGAAGCGCTTTCCACGCGTGGAGCCGGATTCCGACCAGGTGCCCTATTTCTGGGGCGCCGCTTCGCTGAACTGGCTCGCTTGGCAAATCCCGTCCGTCGCGGGTATCTTGCTCGCCAATGAGGTACCGCTGTCCTGGGGACTGGGTTTTGCCGGAGTCCTGGCCCTGCTGGGCGTGTTGCTCTCGCTCCTGGTGGACCGCGCTACCTGGGTTGCCACGGGCGTCGCTGCGAGTGCGGCCGTCGCAGCCTATGCCTTGCCTCTGAAGCTCAATATCCTGGTAGCGATCGCCACGGCCATTGCGGCCGGCTTGGCGATGGAGTCGGCCCAGCGCCATGCCCACCAACAGGCGCTGCGCCGCCGTGCTGGTGGAGAGGACGGCGCATGAACGCTGAAACTGTGTATGGTTTGGTAGCGATTGCGGGCCTTGCACTGATCACTCTGATCGCGCGCGCCTTCTTCATGTTGCCCGAGCGCGAGCTTCCCATGCCCGACTGGCTCAGGCGAGGGCTGAAGTACGCACCTCTGGCGGCGCTGACGGCCGTCATCGCACCCGAGGTGGTCATGGCACAGGGCGCGCTGATTGGCAGCCTGCAGGACGCCCGCCTGCCAGCGGTGGTTTGCGCATGTGCCTACTATTTTTGGCAACGGGGAATTCTGGGCACCATTGTTGTTGGCATGGCGGTGTATCTGCCGCTGCATATCGGCTGGGGCTGGTAGCGGCTGCGGCTGTAGGGAGAACTTCTAGAATGCTTGCCAACGCCGCAAGCGGGTTTGCCGCACAACTGCCATCTTCAAGCACCATCACCATGCACTTTCTTCGCTTTTCTGATTTGTGCGCTGCGGGCAAAGTCCGTGGCCAACGTGTTTTCATCCGTGCCGATCTCAACGTGCCACTGGATGACGAGGGCAAGATTACCGAGGACACGCGGATCCGCGCATCGCTGCCTTGCATCCGTATGGCGCTCGACGCGGGCGCTGCGGTCATGGTCACCAGCCACTTGGGGCGCCCCACCGAGGGTCAGTTGAAGCCGGAAGATTCGCTGGCGCCCGTGGCGGCGCGCCTGTCCGAGTTGCTGGGGCGCGTCGTTCCGCTGCGTGCCGACTGGGTAAACGGTGTGAGCGTGCAGCCCGGTGATGCGGTGCTGCTGGAGAACTGTCGTGTCAACCGCGGCGAGAAGAAGAACGACGAAATCTTGGCGCGTGCCATGGCCGCGCTGTGCGACATTTTCGTCAACGACGCCTTCGGCACCGCGCATCGCGCGGAGGCCACCACTTACGGCATCGCCGAGTACGCTCCCATTGCTTGTGCGGGCCCCTTGCTGGCGGCAGAGATTGATGCGCTGACCAAAGCGTTGGCGCACCCGGCGCGTCCGCTAGCGGCCATTGTTGCCGGCTCCAAGGTGTCGACCAAACTTAGTATTCTGCAAAGCTTGGCCGACAAAGTCGATCAGCTCATCGTCGGCGGGGGCATCGCCAACACCTTCATGCTGGCAGCGGGCCTGCCCATCGGCAAAAGCCTGGCTGAGCCCTCGCTCGTGGAGCAAGCGCGCGCCGTCATGGCCGCCATGAAGGCGCGTGGCGCTGAAGTGCCGATTCCCACCGATGTGGTGACGGCCAAATCCTTCTCGGCCGACGCGCCCGCAAGCACCAAGCGGGCGCAGGACGTGGAGGCCGATGACATGATTCTCGACATCGGGCCCGAGACGGCTGGCCGCTTGGCTGCACAGCTGCAGCAGGCCGGCACGATTGTCTGGAACGGTCCTGTGGGGGTGTTTGAATTTCCCGCCTTTGAGGGCGGCACGCGCGCACTCGCGCAGGCCATCGCGGATTCAAAGGCCTTCAGCATTGCCGGAGGCGGTGACACCCTGGCCGCCATTGCAAAATTTGGGATCGAAGACCGCGTTGGCTATATTTCAACTGGCGGCGGCGCTTTCCTCGAAGTGCTGGAGGGGCGCACCCTGCCTGCCTTCGAGATTCTGGAGAAGCGGGCTCAGAATGCGTGAAGGACTGTGACAAAAACAACAAAGAGTCTGTATCCAAGGGTATTTAGCGCATCTTTTTCTTGTTTTTGTTGAGCCGCGCGCCCAGAATTATTTTGATCAGTGTGTTGGGCGCTTCTTTGCCTGTCGCTGTCGTTCAAATTCGTTAGGAGGGAAATCATGGTGTTTTCTAAGGCAATTCGCTTGACCTTGATGGCTGGCGCTGTGGCGGGCATGATGGGCTGCGCCTCCAAGGCGCCCATTCCGCTTGCTGAGAATTTCAACCTCACTCTGCAGCACAAGGTGCGCTCGGCAGGTCACTGGGAAATGCTCTCGAACGACGTGGTGTCCCAGACGCTGGCAACTTTGGACAAAGCGGGCATGCCGGCGGGAACCCAGTTGCATGTGTCGGCGCCTCCCAATCCCAGTGCGTTCGATTTGGCGTTCCGCGACTTTCTGATCACCAAGTTCGTTCAAAACGGTGTCCCGGTTCAGCAAATGCCTGGCCAGACCCTGGACGTGAGCTACCACGCTCAGTTGGTCTATCACAACAGTGATCGCCCCCATTTCATTCCGGGCCAGTTCACCATGGTTGCTGCGGGACTCATGGCTGCTTACGGCCTGCGGCATGAGCACATTGACGCGCAGTTGCTGGGCGCACTGGGCCTCACGGTGGCCGCAGATTACGCTTCAAGCATCAATTCAGGTGGACCAACCAATACCGAGATGGTCCTTACCACCACGGTGATGCGCGGCGGGCAATACGTCGCTCGCAAGACCGATGTCTACTATCTTGAAAATGTCGACGCTCCGCTGTTTTTGCGCCCCTCGCCTGCGTACAAAAGCATCAACATGAAGGTGGTCTCGCAATGAAATCCTATGCCCTGTTGACCCTGTGCGCCGGCGCTCTGCTGGCTGGCTGTGCCAGCAACAATGCCCCTGTGCGCACCGAACCCACCTACCAAGAGGCGGCCAGCAGCCAGTTCCTGCAAAGCAGTGCCGAGGCCATCGGCAAGTTGGTCGCCGGCATGGATATGCCTGCGGTAAGCGGTGGACCCGTGTTGGTCGCCACGATCGTCAACGTCAATGATTTGAGCCGCTCCGCACCGCTTGGGCGCACGCTATCCGAGCAGTACGCCTCGGCGATGGCGAGCAAAGGATTCAACGTCAAGGAAGTCAAGCTGCGCGGTGAAGTATTCGTCAAGGAAGGCGCTGGCGAGTTGCTGCTGTCGCGTGAAATCAAAGATATCGCACGCAACCACAATGCCGCTTTGGTGTTGGTGGGTACGTACTCTGCAGCCGCGAATTTGACCTACGTAAGCCTCAAACTCGTGCGCACCGAAGACAGCCGCATTGTTCGTGGACACGACTATGCCTTGCCAAACGATCGCGATGTTCAGCGTTTGCTCCAGGCTGCGCGGTAAGAATTCTCCAGCTTCCATCCGCTTGTAAAAAGGCTCCTTCGGGAGCCTTTTTTATTGAGAAAGTCGTGCGGCTCTATGGTCAAGTGACTTGAGTTTGAACTTGTATAGAGGTGAAAGAATCTGCGGATGTAACCCGTTTCGTGTGAAAATTGAAACTTAATTACGTTTACGACGAGTTCCTATGTCCTTGCGCCGTGCTACCAAGATTGTTGCCACTCTCGGCCCCGCCTCGAGCGAGTTGGCCATGCTGGAGAAGATGATCTTTTCCGGCGTGAATGTGGTCCGACTCAACTTCAGCCACGGCAGCGCGCAAGACCATATCGAGCGCGCGCGCATGGTACGCGAAGCTGCGCAGCGAGCCGGGCGGGAAGTGGCCATCATGGCTGACCTCCAGGGGCCAAAAATTCGAGTCGGAAAGTTCGCCGAAGGCCGCGTGATGCTCGAGCCGGGCGCTGCGTTCGTCCTGGATGCATCGCGAACCGAGTTGGGCGATGCGGCAGGCGTGGGTCTTGATTACAAGGAACTGCCGCGGGATACCCGACCTGGAGATGTCTTGCTGCTCAACGACGGGCTGATTGTGCTGCATGTGGATGCCGTGCGCGGCGAGGCGGTACACACCACGGTGCGCATTGGCGGTGAGCTCTCAAACAACAAAGGCATCAACAAGCAGGGAGGGGGACTGACCGCGCCGGCGTTGACGGCCAAAGACATGGAAGACATTCGTACGGCCATGAGCTTTCAGGCCGACTACGTCGCCGTCAGTTTTCCAAAAAATGCCACTGACATGGAAATGGCGCGGCAGTTGTGCAATGTCGCGGCGGCGCAGTACCGTCACAAGCCAGGCCTCATCGCCAAGATCGAACGGGCCGAGGCGATCCCCCGTCTGGAGGAAATCCTGCGCGTCAGTGACGGCATCATGGTTGCACGCGGCGATCTGGCCGTGGAAGTGGGCAACGCCGTGGTGCCGGCATTGCAGAAGAAAATGATTCGCATGGCGCGCGATATGGACAAGCTGGTCATTACCGCGACACAGATGATGGAGAGCATGATCACCAACGCCTCGCCCACCCGCGCTGAAGTGAGCGACGTGGCCAATGCGGTGCTGGACGGCACCGATGCAGTGATGCTGAGTGCCGAGACTGCTGCCGGTCGCTATCCGCTTGAGACCGTACAAGAGATGGCCAAGATCTGCGCCGCCGCAGAGGCAGCCGAAGACGCGCAACTGGATGCAGATTTCACCGGGCGCGGGTTTGGCGGCATTGACCACGCCATTGCCATGGGCGCGCTCTTCACGGCACACCGCCTGGGCGCTAAAGCCATCGTTGCCATGACCGAGAGCGGCTCCACGGCCTTGTGGATGAGCCGCCACCGCATTCATATTCCCATCTATGCGCTGACCCCCAAGATCGCAACGCAGCGGCGTATGGCCTTGTACCGCAACGTTCGTCCCATCCTGATGGATACCAGTGTAGATCGCGACACGGCGCTTGAGCAGGCCGAGCGTCACCTCAAAGACCGCGCCATAGTCAGTAGCGGCGACGTCTATGCCATTACCTGTGGTGAACCTATGGGAGCACCGGGCGGGACCAATATGCTGAAAATCTGCCGAGCCATTTGAGGGGGGCGCTCCACAGAGCGGCCGCGAAAGAGGCGATTGGCGAGAAGAACTGAGCGGGAATGCCGTCAGCTTGTTTCTGTCGCCCCGACCACGCGGGCAGCGCTTGCGTCGGGAAAAGCAACGCGCTTCAATGCCACGTCAATCAGCCATGCAGAGGTCCAGCACAACCAACCGGTCCACAGGGTGTGACTTTGGAAATGCGCGCCGCGCATTTGCTGTGAAAAACCTAGCGCAAAACCCGCTGCGAGAACGCTTCCCAGCCAGATTCTGGCGGCGCGTGGACGGTTTCTGCGAAGCACAAAATAGCCACCAATGAAGGCAAACCCTGCCGAAGCGTGCCCCGCAGGAAAGCACTTGCCAGAGCCTCCATCGACCGTGCCCAGAGCCCAGTGCGAGGCGTAGCGGGCAACGCCGCCAAACTCGGCCAGATCCCAGGGACAACTGGTTGTGCTGGCATATTTCAGAGTACTCACCACGGCCAGCGCGAGCAAAGTAGTGACGGCCAGTTGCAGTCGCTCGGCTCTGCTGACACTGCGCAAGACACCAAAGGGCCACCAGACCGCCAGGACCAGCGCCAAAGCCGTCAGCCATGCCAAGCGGCGCGCGCCCTCGTGCATGACGTGCACCAAGAACCACTGGTCGCGCATAGGAAAGCCATGAATTCCCCCAAACCAATGGGCAATGGATCGGTCCAGACCTCCGGCATCCCAGGCAATCAAGACACCTAAAGAAGCAAGCGTCCAGATTAGAAGAAGAAGGTTGTCGGCGCGGGGAGTGCGATGGGATTTCGGGTCGGGGAGTGAGGCTGCAGACATGGCGTACACCGTAGATGTAGCGACTTAATCAGGTATTAAGGAGAATCCGCAACCCCTCCCGATCCCGGGCAGATCCAGTTGCGGAGCGTGATGCGAGTCGTCTTGAAGGCGGAGCTCGCACGGTGTCAAGAAGGTGTTTCCAAAAGCCTGCGAATTCGGTTATGCCATGGCTTCGCCCAGAAATCCTTTGAGCAGGCCGTGCCACCTAAATACTCGCAACTGCTGCAAGAATACAGGCATGCGAATCTTGGTGGTCGAAGACGATGCAGGCATTGCCGAAGGCTTGGCTGCCAATTTGCGTCAGCGTGGATACGCGGTGGATCTGTGCGAGAGTGTGGAGGGCGGTTGGAGTGCCTTGTGCCGCGAACGTTTCGATGCGTTGATTCTGGATCTTGGGCTGGTAGACGGCGACGGCGCGCAACTCCTGCAGCGATTGCGCGCGCTTCCTTTGTCGCAGGGCTCTGCGACGGCACCGTTGCCAGACCCGGCACTCCCAGTCCTCATCATCACGGCGCGTGACGAGGTGGAGCAGCGCATCGCCGGCCTCGACAAGGGGGCAGACGACTACCTGGTGAAGCCGTTTGACTTCAACGAACTCGACGCTCGACTGCGTGCGCTGTTACGGCGCTCTGCAGGGCGCGCTCAGCCGATGGTGCGCCATGGGGACATCGTGCTGGATCCCGCAGCGCGAACGGTTTCCCGTTCCGATCGGTTGGTGGACATCTCCCCGCGCGAATTCGCCATCCTTCTGGTTCTGCTCGAAGCCCGTGGACGGGTGCTCTCGCGCGCACAACTCGAAGAACGCCTATACAGCTGGAATGCTGCGGTGGAGAGCAATGCGATCGAGGTCCATATTCACCATTTGCGCCGCAAGCTGGGTGCTACCTTGATTCAGACCATGCGCGGGGTGGGTTATTTCATTCCGAAGGACGAGGCCCGATGAGCCGTCCGACTTGGTCCGATCCTTCCCTGATGCGGCAGTTGCTGCTTTGGTCGCTGGGCGCACTCGTTCTGGTGTGGGCGTGCTTTGTGTTTCTTGCCTACCGAACCGGCGTGGAAGAAGCGGATGAATTGACCGATGGGCACCTCGCAAGCGTCGCCGTAATCTTGCTTGGAATTCATGGTCTGCCAGCGATGGGCCAGAGGGTGGAGCCGTTGCGTCTGAGGCAGGAGGGGCTCAAAAATCATGACTATCAACAGTCGCTTAGCGTCCTGGTGTGGGATGCGCAGGGTGGCCTGCGCTGGCGCAGTGGTGACGCGCCAGCGCTCGCTTTTGATGCTGCCGAAGGCTATGCCACAGTGCTCGCAGGCGAGGTGCCCCTTGCCTGGCGGAGTTTTTCGCAGTGGAACCGCGAGCACACGCAGAAAGTGTCGGTCATGCTGCAACTCGATGAGCGTGACGCGCTGGCCAACGACATCGCAGGCCAGATGATTGAGCCCGGTCTGTGGTTGCTGCCAGTGGTGTCACTTGCGCTTGGTCTGGCTATTTCTCGCGGTCTGCGGCCATTGATGGAACTCTCCAGTTCGGTGGCGGCGCTGGATGTTCAGAATGCCGACAGTCTGGTGGCGCGCCACGCGCTGCGCGAGTTCGACTCGGTGGTGGAATCCATCAACACCTTGCTGGCGCGGCAGCAGCAAGCACTTGCCAGAGAGCGGCGACTGGCCCATGAAATCGCTCACGAACTGCGCACGCCGCTGACTTCCATCGTTCTGCAGACACAGGCGCTGGAAGCAGCTCTGGACGCCAAGACGCAACGCGCCGCACTGGCGCGTATCCGCGCTGACACACTGCGGGCGGGCCATGTACTGGACCAGCTGTTGGCCTTGGCAAGGTCGAGTCGGGGCGGTGCAAAGTCTGGATGGGAGCAGGTCGATCTGGCTCAACTGGCACGCGCCGTGGCCGCCGACTATGCGCAAGCTGCATGGGAGCGAAGTGACGTGATCGAAGTAGAGGCAGAAGCCTCTCTGGCCATGACCGGTCAGCCGGTGCTGCTGGAGATTGCGCTGCGAAATCTTGTAGAAAATGCCTTGCGACACACCCCTTTCGGCACGCGCATTGTCATTCAGTGCGGGCGAACGCAAGAAGCCCATGCGCGCGCTCTCTGGGTGCAGGTGTGCGATGACGGCAAACGCGAGGGAATCAGCGCAGAACGTCCAGTTGCCGATAGCTTGCATCTGGGGCATGAAATCGTCGCCCGCGTGGCGGCAGAGCATAAGGCGCAATTTCACAGAGCTTCCTGCGCACCGCCATTCACTACCTGCTACCGCATCGACTTTGCAGGGAGCCCGGAAAACCCAGCTGGCTAAAATGGCAAGTTACCAAGCGGTTACGAAACTGTGCCGCTCCCATTGACTTGACCGGATACCAACCATGCCTCTCGTCTCCATGCGCCAACTCCTGGACCACGCCGCTGAATGCGGTTATGGCATTCCCGCTTTCAACGTCAACAACCTGGAGCAGGTTCAGGCAGTGATGGCTGCTGCAGATGAAACGGGTGCTCCCGTGATCCTGCAAGCCAGCGCAGGTGCGCGCAAATATGCTGGCGAGAGCTTCATCAAACACCTGATTCAGGCCGCTTGCGAAGCCTATCCCCACATTCCGCTGGTGATGCACCAGGACCATGGCACATCGCCTGCCATCTGTCAGGGCGCCATCGATCTGGGTTTTGGTTCCGTGATGATGGATGGCTCGCTGATGGAGGACGGCAAGACCCCGTCGTCCTTCGACTACAACGTCGAAGTGACGCGCAAGGTCGTTGAAATGGCGCACAAGGTGGGCGCCACCGTCGAAGGAGAGCTGGGTTGCCTGGGTTCGCTGGAAACTGGCGAGGCGGGCGAAGAAGATGGCGTGGGTGCCGTGGGAAAACTTGACCACAACCAGATGCTGACCGACCCAGAAGAGGCCGCACTCTTCGTCAAGGCAACTCAGCTCGACGCACTGGCCATAGCCATCGGTACCAGCCATGGTGCCTACAAGTTCACGCGCAAGCCCACCGGCGATATTTTGGCCATCAGCCGTGTCCAGGCCATCAATGCCCGTATTCCCAATACCCACCTGGTGATGCACGGCAGCTCCAGCGTGCCGCAAGACCTGCTGGCGATCATCAATCAGTTTGGCGGCAAGATGAAGGAGACCTACGGCGTGCCGGTTGAGGAAATCCAGAAGGCCATCCAGTTCGGTGTGCGCAAGATCAATATTGACACCGACATTCGCCTCGCTATGACAGGCGCGGTGCGCAAGTTTCTGGCAGAGAACCCGGAAAAATTCGACGCCCGAGAATGGCTCAAGCCTGCGCGCGAGGCGGCCAAGGCGATCTGCAAACAGCGCTATATCGAGTTTGGCTGCGAGGGCCAGGGCGCCAAGATCAAGGGCGTGTCGTTGAGCGTGATGGCGCAGAAGTACGCCGCAGGCGAATTGGCCCAAGTGGTCCACTGAAAGTCTTGTATTTCATCCCGTGCAAACCGGCAGCCCTTGTGCTGCCGGTTTTGTATTGGGGCACTTCTCGACAGGAACGTGTCCGATGGGCGCTAGAAGCCGAATATTCTTAATGTAAGCTCTCGGTCAGTTAACCCGTGGGGGCCGGGCAGCGAGTGGGGTTTCCTGGCCAGGCACTATCGCGCCTGCCAGCTTCGGGGGCGCCAGTGCAATTATTTCGAAACTAGGAGGAGGCAATTCATGCAGACAAGCCCAACACCCGTGGTGCAGCGCATTGGCGTGCCCAAGGAAACCTTCCACGGCGAAAAGCGCGTGGCCACTGTGCCAGACGCGGTGGAAAAACTCATCAAACTCGGTTTCAAGGTTGCAGTCGAGACCGGCGCGGGCGATGCAGCCCATTGCAGCGATGACACCTACCGTGCTGCCGGTGCCGAGGTACTGCCAAATGCCGCCGCACTGTGGGCTGCGTCAGACATTGTGCTCAAGGTGCGTCCGCCGAGCAGCGACGAAGTAGCGCTGATGCGGGACGGCGGCACGCTGATTGGCTTTGTCTGGCCTGCCCAGAACCCCGAATTGATGCAGCAGCTCACGGCCAAGAACGCCACAGTGCTGGCGATTGACTGCTTGCCGCGCACCTTGAGCCGCGCGCAAAAAATGGATGCGCTGACATCTACCGCCGGCGTGAGCGGGTACCGCGCAGTCATTGAAGCGGCCAATGCCTTCGGCCGCTATTTCAACGGCCAGATCACGGCAGCGGGCAAGGTGCCCCCAGCCAAAGTATTCATTGCTGGTGCGGGCGTGGCGGGTCTCGCAGCTATCGGCACGGCGGCCAGCCTGGGCGCCGTCGTGCGCGCCAACGACACGCGCGCCGAGGTCGCTGACCAGGTCAAGTCGCTGGGCGGCGAGTTCGTCAAGGTCGAGTACGAAGAAGATGGTGCCGGCGGTGGCGGCTACGCCAAGGTGATGAGCGAGGGCTTTCAAGCCGCGCAACGCCAGATGTACGCGACACAGGCCAAGGACGCTGACATCATCATCACCACGGCGCTGATCCCAGGCAAGCCGGCGCCCAAGCTCATCACCGCCGAGATGGTGCAGTCGATGAAGCCCGGCAGCGTGATCGTGGACATGGCGGCTGAGCAGGGCGGCAACTGCGAGTTGACGGTTCCCGGAGAAGCCGTGGAGCGCCACGGCGTGACCATCATCGGCTACACCGACCTGGCCTCGCGACTGGCCAAGCAGTCGTCCACGCTGTACGCCAACAACCTGCTGCGTCTGGTCGAAGAATTGTGCAAGGCCAAAGACGGCGTGGCCGTGGTCAACATGGAAGACGACGCCATCCGTGGGCTTACCGTGACCAAGGACGGGGTCATCACCTGGCCGGCACCGCCGCTCAAGGCGGCACCGGTTCCCGCACCCAAACCTGCTACAGCGCCCGTGACCGCTAAGAAAGATAGCCATGCCCGTGGCGCGCCGATGCCCGCCAAAAATCTGGCCATCCTGTTTGCCGTGGCCGCTGTGCTCTTCTGGTTTGTCGGCGCCTATGCTCCTTCGGCCTTTCTGGGGCACCTGACGGTGTTTGTGCTGGCCTGCTTCATTGGCTACATGGTGGTGTGGAACGTGACGCCTGCGCTGCACACGCCATTGATGAGCGTGACCAACGCCATTTCCAGCATCATCGCCATCGGCGCGCTGGTGCAGATTGCACCGCCCGAAGTTGGTATCAACGGGCGGCCGGATGGGCTGATCCTGTGGCTGGCTTTTGCCGCCCTGGTGCTCACATCCGTCAACATGTTCGGCGGCTTTGCCGTGACGCGCCGCATGCTTGCCATGTTCCGCAAGTAGAACAAGACAGAACTAGAACAAGCAAGGAAGAACGCGCATGTCTCAAAGTCTCGTCACGGTCGCCTATATTGGCGCCGCCATTCTCTTCATTCTGAGCCTGGGTGGGCTGTCCAGCCCGGAAAGCTCGCGACGCGGGAACCTCTTCGGCATGATCGGTATGGCGCTCGCCGTGCTGGCCACGGTGTTCGGCCCGCGCGTCGGTGCCACGGGCATCGCCTGGATTGTCGGTGCCCTGGTCATCGGCGGCGGCATTGGTCTGTATGCGGCCAAGGTCGTGAAGATGACGCAAATGCCCGAGCTGATCGCGCTCATGCACAGTCTGGTGGGCCTTGCGGCTTGCATTGTGGGCTTTGCCAGCTACGTGGACACCTCACACCAGTTGACGGGCATAGAAAAAACCATCCACGAGGTAGAGATCTACATTGGTATCCTTATTGGCGCTATCACCTTCTCGGGTTCGCTGATCGCCTTCGGCAAGCTCAACGGCAAGATCGGTGGCAAGCCGCTGCTCTTGCCAGCGCGCCATTGGCTCAACCTGGTTGCGCTGCTGCTGGTGATCTGGTTCGGCAAAGAGTTTTTGGCTGCGCCCGACGTGCAGACCGGCATGCTGCCGCTGATCGTGATGACCGCAATTGCATTGCTGCTGGGCGTCCACATGGTGATGGCCATTGGCGGCGCCGATATGCCGGTGGTGGTGTCCATGCTCAACAGCTACTCGGGCTGGGCCGCTGCGGCGACGGGCTTCATGTTGGGCAATGACCTGCTGATCGTGACCGGTGCGCTGGTGGGGTCCTCGGGCGCCATTCTGTCCTACATCATGTGCAACGCGATGAACCGCAACTTCATCAGCGTGATCGCGGGTGGCTTCGGCTCGGGCGGTGGCAAACCTGCCAGCAAGGGCGAGGCCACCGAGCCGCAGGGTGAGGTGGTGCCCATCAGCTCCGCCGAGACGGCCGAGCTCCTGCGCGAGGCCAAGAGCGTCATCATCGTGCCCGGCTATGGCATGGCGGTGGCCCAGGCGCAGCACACTGTGTACGAGATAACCCAGACATTGCGCGAGCGAGGGGTCAACGTGCGCTTCGGCATCCATCCGGTCGCGGGTCGCATGCCGGGCCATATGAACGTGCTGCTGGCCGAGGCCAAGGTGCCTTACGACATCGTGATGGAGATGGATGAGATCAACGAGGACTTTCCCAACACCGATGTGGTCATGGTCATCGGCGCCAATGACATCGTGAACCCGAGCGCGCTGGACGATCCGTCCAGCCCCATCGCCGGCATGCCAGTGCTCGAAGTGTGGAAGGCCAAGACTTCGATCGTGATGAAGCGGTCCATGGCCTCGGGCTATGCGGGAGTGGACAACCCGCTCTTCTACAAGGAAAACAACCGCATGCTGTTTGGCGATGCCAAGAAGATGCTCGACGAGGTGCTGGTGGCGCTCAAGAGCTGACAAAGCCTCATTTTTGGAAAAGCACGGTCGTGCAGAATTGTTTTCATACGGTCAAAAATACGCGAAAACTCGATTAGGAGACTTGGAGATGACCGATCGCCTTTGGCTAAAGAGCTACCCGTCTGGCGTGCCCGCCGACATCGACCCCGGGCAGTATCCATCCCTTGTGGCGCTGATGGAAGAGGCCTTCCGCACGCATGCGCACAAGGTGGCCTACAGCTTCATGGGCAAGGAGATCACCTATGCGCAAACCGATTCACTGAGCAGCGCGTTTGCGGCCTACTTGCAAAGCCTGGGGCTTGCCAAGGGCGACCGGGTCGCTCTCATGATGCCCAACGTACCGCAGTATCCGGTGGCCGTTGCGGCGGTGCTGCGCGCCGGCTATGTGGTGGTCAACGTCAATCCGTTGTACACGCCGCGCGAACTGGAGCACCAGTTGCGGGACTCCGGTGCCAAGGCGATGGTGATTCTCGAAAATTTCGCTACCACCTTGCAGGCCTGTATTTCCAGCACGCCGGTGAAGCACGTGGTGGTCTGCTCCATGGGCGATCAACTGGGTCTACTCAAAGGCACCCTGGTTAACTACGTGGTGCGCAACGTCAAGAAAATGGTTCCGGCGTGGAATTTGCCGGGGGCCGTTCGCTTCAACGATGCGGTGGCACGTGGCACGCGCGGCACGCTCAAGCAGCCCGACACCAAGCCCGACGACATTGCCTTGCTGCAGTACACCGGGGGCACCACAGGGGTCAGCAAAGGCGCGGTGCTCCTGCATCGCAACGTCATTGCCAACGTTTTGCAATCTGAAGCTTGGAATGCACCGGTGATGGAACGGGTGCCTGCGAGCGAGCAGCCCACCAGCATTTGTGCACTGCCGCTTTACCATATCTTCGCCTTCACGGTGAACATGATGCTGAGCATGCGCACGGGCGGAAAAACCATTCTGATCCCCAACCCGCGGGACTTGCCGGCGGTGCTCAAAGAGCTGTCCAGACAGCGCTTTCACAGCTTTCCTGCGGTCAACACACTGTTCAATGGTCTGGCAAACCATCCAGATTTCAATACCGTCGACTGGAGCCACCTCAAGGTGTCTGTGGGCGGCGGCATGGCGGTGCAGAGCGCGGTGGCCAAGCTTTGGCTGGAGAAGACCGGTTGCCCGATTTGCGAGGGCTATGGGTTGTCTGAAACCAGTCCGTCGGCCAGCTGCAATCCCGTTACCTCCAAAGATTTCACCGGCACCATCGGCGTGCCCTTGCCCAGCACCTACATGAAGTTGCTGGACGACGACGGTCAAGAAGTGACCGCGCCCGGAGCGCCTGGAGAAATCGCAATCAAGGGACCGCAGGTCATGGCTGGCTACTGGCAGCGGCCGGACGAGACGGCCAAGGTCATGACGGAAGACGGCTATTTCAAGTCCGGCGACGTGGGCGTGGTGGACGAGCGCGGTTTCTTCCGTATTGTTGACCGCAAGAAAGACATGGTGCTGGTGAGCGGCTTCAACGTCTATCCCAACGAGGTAGAAGAAGTGGTTGCAACCTGCCCCGGGGTGCTCGAATGTGCTGTTGTCGGCGTGCTAGACGACAAGACCGGCGAAGCTGTCAAGCTGGTAGTTGTCCGCAAGACACCGGAGCTGACCGAGGCGAAACTGCGTGAGTTTTGTCGCGCCAATCTTACGGGGTACAAACAACCCCGTGTGATCGAGTTCCGTGAGGAGCTGCCCAAGACGCCGGTTGGAAAAATACTGCGGCGCGAACTGCGCGACAAAAAGTAAACCGTGCCATAAGCGCGGCGCCCCGAGCTTTTTTAGCCCCTTACCGGGGGCGATGTTTATCGATGCTGCGTTTTCTTCTCACGCGCGTCAGCTTGCTCATCCCGACTTTTTTCGGTATGACGCTGCTCGCCTTCTTTCTGATTCGGCTCGTGCCGGGCGACCCGATTGAAACCATGGCTGGCGAGCGCGGCATTGATGCCGCCCGCCATGCCGCGCTGCTGGTGGAATACGGCTTGGACAAGCCGGTGCTTACCCAATACGGCGTCTACATCTCGCGGGTGCTGCACGGCGATCTGGGCAAATCCATCATCACCCAGGTACCGGTGCTGGACGAGTTTCTGGCACTGTTTCCGGCCACGGTCGAGCTGGCTGTCTGCGCCATTCTTTTTGCGCTGTTTCTGGGGCTGCCCGCAGGCATCATCGCCGCCGTGAAACGCAATTCCTGGTTCGACCATGGGGTGATGACGGTTTCGCTGACGGGCTATTCGATGCCGATCTTCTGGTGGGGCTTGTTGCTCATCATGCTGTTTTCGGTCTACCTTGGCGTGACGCCCGTATCGGGCCGCCTGGACGTGATTCATTACGTTGAGCCGGTGACGGGCTTCCTCCTCATCGACGCGCTCATGAGCGAGGAGAAAGGCGCGTTTCTCTCGGCGCTCCAGCATCTGATTCTTCCGGCCATTGTGCTGGGCACGAATCCTTTGGCGGTGGTGGCGCGCATGACGCGTTCGGCCATGCTGGAGGTGCTAGGCGAAGACTACATTCGCACCGCGCGCGCCAAGGGACTGGCGCCGTTTCGCGTGGTGGCTGTGCATGCGCTGCGCAATGCGCTGATTCCCGTGGTTACGGTGATTGGCTTGCAGGTAGGCGTACTGTTCACGGGGGCTATCCTGACCGAGACGATCTTTTCCTGGCCCGGCGTGGGCAAGTGGCTGATCGAGGCCATCAACCGGCGCGACTACCCTGTGCTTCAGGGCGGCATGCTGCTGCTCGGCGCGGTCGTCATGCTGGTGAATCTGCTGGTCGACCTGACCTACGGCATCATCAATCCCCGTATCCGCGTCGCCCGCTGAAGGAAGGCTGCCATGGTTTCTCCCAGCGTGGCATCGGCTGCGTCCACACCACCCACTCCACCCACGCCGCTTGTAGAGTTCTGGCGCGCCTTTTCAGCGAACAAGGGGGCGGTGTTCGGTCTGGTGGTGGTGTGCGTGCTGCTGCTGCTCGCGCTGTTTGCGCCCTGGATCGCGCCCCATGCGCCATTCCAGACGAACAGCGGCGCCTTCCTGGTGCCGCCGGCATGGCAGGCGGGCGGTTCGTCCACCTACCTTCTGGGCACCGATGCCATTGGCCGCGACATCCTCTCGCGCCTGATCTATGGCTCCCGTCTGTCGCTCTCCATCGGTGCGGTCGTGGTGTTGATCGCCTTGGTGTTGGGCGTCACGCTGGGCCTCATCGCCGGCTTCTACCATGGCCTGCTGGAAATTGCCATCATGCGCGTGATGGACATCATTCTCACCCTGCCCAGCCTGCTGCTGGCCATCGTGATCGTCGCCATTCTGGGGCCGGGCCTGGTGAACGCCATGCTGGCGGTGGCCGTGGTGGTTTTGCCGCATTACGTGCGCATTACCCGCGCCGCTGTGATCAGTGAAGTTTCCAAAGACTATGTGACGGCGGCGCGCATCAGCGGCGCGGGCACTTTGCGCCTGATGTTCAGCGAGGTGCTTCCCAACTGCGCTGCGCCCCTGATCGTGCAGGCATCGCTTGGCGTGTCCACGGCCATTCTGGATGCAGCGGCGCTGGGTTTCCTGGGCCTGGGGGCTCAGCCTCCCTCGCCGGAATGGGGAACCATGCTGGCCGACGCGCGCGAGTTCGTTATGCGGGCTTGGTGGGTTGTCACGCTGCCGGGCCTGATGATCGTCATCGCCGTGCTTGCCTTCAATCTGCTGGGCGACGGGCTGCGCGACGCGCTCGATCCCAAGCTCAAACGCTAAGACTGCGCCATGGCCTTGCTCGAAATTCGTCAACTGAACGTGGAGTTCCCCACTCAGGACGCTGTGATGCACGCAGTGGAAGGCGTGAGCCTGCAGGTGCAAGAGGGAGAGGTGCTGGGCATCGTCGGCGAGTCGGGCTCAGGCAAGAGCGTGAGCATGATGGCGCTGATGGGACTCATCGCCTATCCGGGCCGCGTGCGTGCCCAGCACCTGCAGTTTGATGGCAAGGATCTGCTCGGCCTGTCCGATGGCCAGCGGCGCAAGCTCGTCGGCAAAGACATTGCCATGATCTTCCAGGACCCCACGACCAGTCTCAACCCCTGCTTCACGGTGGGTTTTCAGCTTGTGGAAACGCTGCGCCTGCATTTGGCGCTGGACAAGCGGGCCGCGCGCGCGCGCGCGGTCGAACTTCTGGAGCAGGTGGGCATTCCGGCTGCGGCGTCGCGTCTGTCGGATTACCCGCACCAGATGTCGGGCGGCATGAACCAGCGCGTGATGATCGCCATGGCCATCGCCTGCAACCCGCGCCTTTTGATTGCCGACGAGCCCACGACGGCGCTGGATGTCACCATTCAGGCGCAGATTCTTGAGCTTTTGCGCGAATTGCAGCGCGAGCGCGGCATGGCGCTGGTCCTCATTACGCACAACATGGGCGTCGTGCAAGAGATGGCGCACCGCGTGGCCGTGCTGTATGCCGGCCAGGTGGTCGAGGAAGGTCCGGTCGCCGGCTTGTTTGCCGCGCCGCAGCACCCGTATACCGAGGCCCTGCTGGCGGCCATGCCCGAGCAGGCGGGCGCCGATGGGCGCCTGGCCACCATTCCCGGGGTGGTGCCGGGCCTGTACGACCGTCC
>JBATPF010000436.1:0-3913 GCA_049291355.1 Giesbergeria sp. | reverse complement strand
AGCGGCTTGTAAACCTTGGTCATGGCAAGCGACGCCGAATACAGCGCGAAGCAGAGCTGGTGGTCGAGCAGCAGTTCGGGCGGGCTGGAGGGCGGGAGTCGCGATGGCATGGCCAAATTATAGTTGGCAATTAAATTGTGCGCAATGTAATTGTCCGATGTGCATCACAGTGCAGTGCGTTGGCTGCGCGGGCGGTTCATCGGGGTCAGACCCCAATGAACCGCAATGAACCGTCAGTACCCGTACACCCCGCGCCCCGTCTTGCGCCCCAGGTGCCCCGCCGCCACCAGCTCCTTGAGCAGCGGGCAGGCGCGGTACTTGCTGTCGCCAAACTCCTGCAGGTAGACCTCCATCACCGCAAGGCACACGTCCAGGCCAATCATGTCCGCCAAGGCCAGCGGGCCGATGGGCTGGTTGCAGCCGAGTTTCATGCCGGCGTCGATGTCCTCGGGTGTGGCCAGGCCCTCGGCCAGCACGAAAAACGCCTCGTTGATCATGGGTACCAGGATGCGGTTCACGACAAAGCCTGGCGCGTTCTTCACGGTGATGGGCGACTTGCCCAGGCGCAGCGCCAGGGCCTTGACGGCGTCGTGTGTTGCGTCGCTGGTTTGCAGTCCGCGAATCAGCTCCACCAGCGCCATCATCGGCACCGGGTTGAAGAAGTGCATGCCGATGAAGTGACCGGGGCGCGAGGTGGCAGCCGCCAGCTTGGTGATCGAGATCGACGAGGTATTGGATGCAATCAGCACCTCGGGCCCCGCAATGGCGTCGATCTGCTTCAAGATTCTGAGCTTGAGCTCGTAATTTTCCGTTGCTGCCTCAATGATGAGCTGCGTGCCCTTGAGGGCTTCGTAGTTCGTCGAGGTCTGGATGCGTGCAAGCGCGGCATCCTTGTCGGCTCCGGTGATTTTTTCCTTCTTGATCAACCGGTCCAGGCTGCTGGCTACCGTCGCGACGCCCTTGAGTACCGCCGCGTCCGAGATATCCACCATCACCACGTCCACGCCCGCCACCGCGCAGGCCTGCGCAATGCCATTGCCCATGGTTCCCGCGCCAATGATGCCAACCTTTGTGATTTCCATATAGAGAGTTCTCTTCAAAGTGAAACAGACCTTGATGATGGTAGCGAGAATCGCCCGAGCTTCAGGTTAAGGTGCGCTAAAGCCACCGCACGCAGACGGTGGCACCACTACAAAGGAGACCCATGTTCGACTACATCGTGATTGGCGGCGGCTCGGCCGGCTGTGTGCTGGCAGGGCGCCTGAGCGAAGACCCCGCAGTGCGCGTGTGCCTGCTGGAAGCAGGCAAACCCGACAGCAGCGTGCTGATTCACTGCCCGGCGGGCCTGGCCGTGATGGCCAAGTACGAACTCAATGGCTGGGGCCAGAACACCACGCCCCAACCCGGCCTGAACGGTCGCCGGGGCTACCAGCCGCGCGGCAAGGTGCTGGGGGGCTCCAGCTCCATCAACGCCATGATCTATGCGCGCGGCCAGCACGCCGACTACGAGCACTGGGCCGCGCAGGGCAACCCCGGCTGGGGCTGGGACGACGTACTGCCTTACTTCAAACGCTCCGAGCACAACGAGCGTGGCGCCGACGCACTGCACGGCAGCGGCGGGCCGCTCAATGTGATGGACCTGCGCTCGCCCAACCCCTTTGCGCAGCACTTCGTCGAAGCTGGCGTACAGGCGGGCGAGGCGCGCAACGGCGACTTCAACGGTGCTTCGCAAGAAGGCGTGGGCATGTACCAGGTGACGCACAAGAACGGCGAACGTTTCAGCGCCGCCAAGGGGTATCTCACGCCGCACCTCTCCAGGCCGAACCTGCGCGTGATCACCGGCGCACGCGCCACGCGCATCGTGCTCGAAGGCAAGCGCGCAGTGGGCGTCGAGTACGAGCAGGGCGGGGTGCGCCAGACCCTGCGCTGCTCGCGCGAAGTGCTGCTCGCGGCCGGCGCGCTGCTCTCACCGCAGCTCTTGATGCTCTCGGGCATCGGGCCGGGCGCGCAGTTGCAGCAGCATGGCATCCCCGTGCTGCACGATCTGCCTGGTGTCGGTATGCATTTGCACGACCACGTGGATGTGGTGCAGGTCATGGACGCGCCGGGCCTCTACGACCTGTTTGGTATTTCACTCCCCGGCGCCCTACGCATCCTGCGCGGCGTGGGCGAGTGGCGCCGTGCCCGCAGCGGCATGCTGACCACCAACTTTGCCGAATCGGGCGGCTTCATCAAAAGCCGCCCCGAGGAAGCCGCGCCGGATTTGCAGTTGCACTTCGTCATCGGCAAGCTGGTGGACCATGGCCGCAAGACGGTGCTGGGCCACGGCTACTCGTGCCACGTCTGCCTGCTGCAGCCCAAGAGCCGGGGCAGTGTGCAACTCGCCAGCAACGACCCGAACGCCCTGCCGCTGGTGGACCCCAACTTCCTGGGTGAGCAGGACGACATGGACCGTCTGGTGCGCGGTATGAAGCGCATGCGCGAAATTCTCAGTAAGCCTGCACTGTCGAAGTTCGGCGCGCGCGAATCCAAGGCCTCTGCCGGCGCCACCAGCGACGCACAGATCGAGCAGTTCATCCGCGGCCACGCCGACACCATCTACCACCCGGTCGGCAGTTGCCGCATGGGGCCGGGGCCGCTCGATGTGGTGGATGCCGAACTGCGCGTGCACGGCATGCAGGGGCTGCGGGTGGTGGACGCGTCGATCATGCCGCGCGTGGTCAGCGGGAATACCAATGCGCCGACCATCATGATTGCGGAGAAGGCGGTGGATTTGCTGCGCGCCGCGGCCTGAATGCGGGCAGCGAAAAATATGAGGAATATGGGGCTCTAGCGCTTATCCAGTAAGCGCAAGAAGCTATTATTTCAGGAGCGATTACGTCGCGCGCAAAGCGCATGCAGCGTCATGCGCGAAAGCGCCTGCGCGTCAATGCCAGCGCCACCCAGAACGCCACCACGGTGGTGATCAGCAACGCCGCCCCATGGCGCAGTGGATGCGCCGGCCATTCGTCCATGAACAGCGGGCGCACCAGTTCCACGGCATGGGTCAAAGGAAGCCAATCAGAGATGGCGCGCACCAGTGGCGGCAGTTGCTCGCGCGGGAAGAACACGCCGGACAGAAACATCATTGGCGTCAGCACCAGCGTGAAGTAGTAGGTGAAGAAGTCGTAGCTCTTGGCCAGGGCGTTGAAGATCAGCGCGATGCTGGCAAACATCACCCCCACGCCCAGCAGCACCGGCCAGGCGACCAACAGCTTGGGGCTGTGGCTGATGTTCAGGGCCAGCATGACCCCGAGGATCGCCGTCACGGTGAACAGCGCCTTGAACGCCGCCCACAGCATTTCGGCCAGCACCACGTCGTCCAGGCCGATGGGCGTGTTCATGATGCCGTCCCACGTCTTTTGCACATGCATGCGCGAAAAGGCCGAGTACAGCGCCTCGAAGCTGGCGGCGTTCATGGCGCTCATGCAGATCGAGCCGCTGGCCAGAAACAGGATGTAAGGCACCTTCTGCCCGCTCACGGTGAGCTCGCCCACCAGCGCCCCCATGCCGTAGCCAAAGGCCACCAGCCACATCAGCGGCTCGGCGATGTTGCCCACCAAACTGGGAATGGCCAGCTTGCGCCAGACCAGGAGGTTGCGCAGGAACACCGGCCACCAGGCGCGCGAGAGATCGGGCGCGCGCCAGAGCTCGAGCAAGTGCTTGCGATCACTCATGCGTCGTCTCGGATCTGCCGGCCGGTGAGTTTGAGGAACAAATCCTCCAGATTCGCCGGCCGGTGCAGCGTGCGCAGCGCGGGGCGCGCAAGCAGCGCGTCCAGCAGGGGGTGGGCGTCGCGGGTGTAGAAGAACACCGTCTCGCCGCTCGCCTCGACGCGCTCGGCCAGCGGCGCCAGGGCCGGGTCGTGCTGCAG
>JBATPF010000435.1:0-3274 GCA_049291355.1 Giesbergeria sp. | reverse complement strand
CACTCGCCCATGTTTCACCAGTGCGAGGGCCTGTGGATCGGCGAGAACGTCAGCTTCAAAGACTTGAAGTACATCTTCACCGCGTTCTGTCGCACCTTCTTTGAGACCGAAGACCTGGTGCTGCGCTTTCGTCCCAGTTTTTTCCCGTTCACTGAACCCAGCGCCGAAATCGACATCCAGTTCCAACAGGGGCCCTTGGCGGGTCGGTGGCTGGAGGTGGCGGGTTCCGGCCAGGTGCATCCCAATGTGGTGCGCAACATGGGATTGGACCCGGAGCGTTTCATCGGTTTCGCTTTTGGTATGGGGTTCGATCGCTTGACCATGCTGCGCTACGGGGTCAACGATCTGCGCCTGTTTTTTGACGGCGACATCCGTTTTCTCTCGCAATTCCAATAAGGCGCTGCGGCCGCCTGTGGCCCTTGACATTGCCCGATGGGGCGACCTAGTGACGAACGAAGAATTTCCCTATGCAATTTCCTGAATCCTGGCTGCGCGAGTTCTGTAATCCGGCCTTGAGCACGTCCGAGCTGGCAGATACCCTGACCATGGCGGGTCTGGAAGTCGAAGAAATGGCGCCTGTCGCACCGCCCTTTGGCGGTGTGGTGGTGGGTGAAATTCGCTCAGCCGTGCAGCATCCTGACGCTGACCGTCTGCGCGTGTGCCAGGTGGATGTCGGCCAAGCTGAGCCGCTGACTATCGTTTGCGGAGCGCCCAATGCCCGCGCAGGCATCAAGGTACCTTGCGCACTTGTCGGTGCTGAGTTGCCGGCCGGGGAAGATGGAAGGCCTTTTGTCATTCGTGTCGGAAAGCTGCGCGGTGTGGAAAGCCACGGCATGCTGTGTTCCGCCAAAGAACTCAAGCTCTCGGACGACCACGGCGGACTGCTTGAACTGCCGGACAACACGCCCGTGGGAGCGGACATCCGCGAAGTCCTGTCGCTCGACGATACCCTTTTCACGCTCAAGCTCACGCCGAATCTTGCGCATTGCCTCAGCGTCTACGGCGTAGCGCGGGAATTGGCCGCACTGACCGGCGCGGCTCTCAAAACGCCGGTTTTCCCGACCGTGGCGGCCCGTATCTCCGACACGCTGCCGGTTCAGATCAGCGCGCCGGATTTGTGCGGACGGTTTTCTGGTCGCATTGTGCGAAGCGTCAACCCCCGTGCCAGCACGCCAGCCTGGATGATCGATCGCCTGGCACGCTGCGGTCAGCGCAGCGTTTCACCACTGGTGGACATTTCAAACTACGTGATGTTCGAGCTGGGCAGGCCCTCGCATATCTTTGACCTGGACAAGATTCACGGCGGGCTGGACGTTCGCTGGGCACGTGTGGGCGAATCGCTGGATCTGCTCAATGGCAGCACGGTGACGCTGGACGCCGAGGTGGGCGTGATTGCAGACGACGCGCAGGTGGAGTCCTTGGCCGGCATCATGGGCGGCCAGGCCACGGCGGTATCGGATGCTACGCAAAATATCTACATTGAGGCCGCGTTCTGGTGGCCGCAGGCTGTGGCGGGGCGCTCGCGCCGGTTTCGTTTTTCCACCGAAGCCGGCCATCGCTTCGAGCGCGGGGTGGACCCGGAGCAAACGGTGGAGCACATTGAACGCATCACCCAGCTCGTTCTCGATATTTGCGGCACCCCAGACTCGGTTTGCGGCCCCGTGAATGACCAAAAGCTGCGTATGCCCGAGCGCGCTGCGGTGCGCTTACGCATTGCGCGTGCCGCAAAAGTGATTGGCATGCCCGTCTCGCAAGCGCAGTGCGTGCAGGTGCTTGAACGCCTGGGCTTGGAAGTGGTGCAAGCCGAGGGGGAGCTCAGTGTTCGTCCCCCTGCCTATCGTTTCGATCTGGCACATGAGGAGGACCTGATCGAAGAAGTGGCGCGCATCGTCGGTTACGGCCAATTGCCCGATACGCCGCCGCTCGCTCCAGTGACGCCTTTGCTGCGGCCCGAGCGCAAGCGCAGCCCATTTGCGCTCAGGCGCCAGCTTGCGGCGCTGGGCTACCAGGAGACGATCAACTTCAGCTTCGTTGATGCAGCCTGGGAGCGCGAACTTTCCGGCACCATCGATCCGATCCGCCTGTTGAACCCGATTGCAAGCCAAATGGGTGTCATGCGCTCGTCGCTATTAGGTTCTTTGCTACAAGTTTTGAAGTTCAATGCCGATCGCCGCGCCGAGCGCGTGCGCGTCTTTGAGCTGGGCCGCGTATTTTTGCGCGACGCCTTGGTTTCAGATTCCGACACCACGGTTGCGGGTTATCGCCAACCTCAGCGCGTCGCGGGTCTGGCGTTTGGCGCTGCCGATCGCGTCCAATGGGCCACGGCACCCCGCAACGTGGACTTTTTTGATGCCAAAGGCGACGTTGAGGCGCTGCTTGCGCCGCGCAAACCGGTATTCGAGGCGGCTGAACATCCGGCCATGCATCCAGGGCGCTGCGCACGCATCGTGCTCGATGGCAGCACGGTGGGATTTGTCGGCGAGTTGCACCCCAAATGGCGACAGTCCTGGGGTCTACCACAGGCCCCTGTGCTCTTCGAGCTTGAGCTGGATGCCGTATTGAGCAGGGCGATACCTGAATTCACCTCAGTGGCACGTCACCAATCTGTGGAGCGCGACATTGCTGTAGTGGTTGGCGAGGCCGTGTCGCATGGCCAGCTCATGGCGTCGATCACCTCTGCATTGGATGCCGCATTGCTGCGCGATGCGGTTTTGTTTGACGTCTATCGTCCAAAGGCCCCAAAGGGCGGAGAAATGGCTGCAGCCAGCGCATCGCTCGCGCAAGGTGAAAAGAGCATGGCGATTCGCCTGGTGCTCGGTGGCGACAGTACGTTGACCGACGCACAGATCGACGCGGCCGTGTCGACCGTTGTCGAACAACTGGCTCAGCGCCATGGCGCGCGTTTGCGGGTCTAGGAGACGAACGATGCATCGCGTGGAATTCACTGTCGAGAGCTTGGAGACTCCCGCTCTGACCAAGGCGCAGCTTGCGGACTTGCTGTTTGACCAGATCGGTCTGAACAAGCGAGAGTCCAAAGACATGGTCGATGCTTTTTTTGACCTCATTGCGCGCAGCCTGGTCGACGGCGAAGACGTCAAGCTTTCCGGTTTCGGTAATTTTCAGATCCGCACCAAGGCGCCGCGGCCAGGTCGCAACCCGCGCACCGGCGAGGCCATCCCCATCGGTGAGCGCCGCGTCGTTACGTTTCACGCCAGCAGCAAGCTCAAAGAGCAGATTCAAGGTTGACGCCATCGCACGCTTAGGTGTGTGCGTT
>JBATPF010000434.1:0-9305 GCA_049291355.1 Giesbergeria sp. | reverse complement strand
GCATCGTGCTTGACATGAGCGGGCTGACCGACTTCCAGCGCCGTGTCTACGCGCTGGCGTGCGCCATTCCTGCGGGCCAGACGCGTACCTATGGTGAGTTGGCGGCGGATCTGGGCGGCAAACACCTGGCGCGCGCCGTGGGCCAGGCGCTGGGTTTCAATCCGTTCGCTCCCGTGGTGCCGTGCCACCGCATCCTGGCGGCGGGCCAGCGGCCGGGCGGGTTTTCTGCCCATGGCGGTGCGGCAACCAAGCTGCGCATGCTGGCGGCCGAGGGGTCCGCGCCGCAGGGCGGCACGGGCTCGCTTTTTTGACCTTGTCCGCGGTGGGTCAGCCGCGTACCGCGTCAGCGGGCCGTCGCCCAGACCACGACAATCCCCACATGTCATGTCCGCTTCCGAACCGCCGCGTGGTGGATCTTTCCGCATGAGCAACGCGTCAGGCCGGCCCAGTCGAACGCGCAGAGCAGCGCAGGGCGCGGCGCCACGGCCCGAATCCCCCGACGGCCTGCCTCAGCCAGAGCGTGGCCGCGCCATGCTGGTCATCATTCTGGGCATCACCATGGCGGTGCTGGACGGCAGCATCGTGAATTTGGCGCTGCCCGGCATCGCCCGCGAGCTGCAGTCGAGTGCCGCCAGCGCGGTGTGGGTGGTGAACGCCTACCAGATCGCCACGCTGGTCATGCTGCTGCCGCTGGCTTCGCTGGGCGACCGCATGGGTTACCGGCGCGTGTACCTCGTGGGCATGGCGCTGTTTGCCCTCTCCTCGCTGTTTGCCATGGCCGCCACTTCACTGGGTACCTTGATTGCTGCGCGGGCGCTGCAGGGCCTGGGCGCTGCCGGCATCATGAGCGTGAACGCCGCCATGGTCCGGCTGATCTATCCGCGCGCCCAACTGGGGCGGGGCTTGGCGATCAATTCCATGGTGGTGGCTTTCGCGGCGGTGGCAGGGCCGTCGGTGGCGGCGGGCATTTTGTCGGTGGCGTCCTGGCCCTGGCTCTTCGCGTTGAACCTGCCGCTGGGGGCGCTTACGCTGTGGTTGGGGCGCAAGTCTCTGCCGCGCAATCCGGTGGCTTCTGGCGCGCCCCGGCCGGCGGCGCTGGACGTCGCGCTGAACATCTCGATGTTCACGCTCATCTTCCTGGGCGGCGAGCGCCTGGGAATGCATGGCGGTGCCGATTCGCTCGGTGCGCCATGGGCCGGCCTGGCGCTGTTGGGCGCGGGTCTGGCCGTGGGGTTTGTGTACCTGCGCAGGCAGTGGCACCAGGCCACGCCGCTGTTCCCGGTGGATTTGCTGCGCATTCCGGTGTTTGCCTTGTCCATGGCGTCCTCGGTGGGGGCTTTTGGCGCGCAGATGCTCGCGTATCTGAGCCTGCCTTTTCTTCTGCTCGAAACGTATGGGCGCACGCCGCTGCGTGCCGGGCTGCTCATTACCGCCTGGCCACTGGCGATCGCGTTGGTGGCGCCCATCTCCGGGCGTCTGATTGCGCGCTATCCCGATGGCCTGCTGGGAGGCATTGGCATGTCGCTGTTTGCCTGCGGTCTGTGGCTGCTGGCCGCCTTGCCCGCGGACCCGAGCGATCTGAACATCGTCTGGCGCATGGCGCTGTGCGGTGCGGGATTTGCACTGTTTCAGTCACCCAACAACCACACCATCGTCACATCGGCCCCGCTGGAGCGCAGCGGCGCCGCCAGTGGCATGCTGGGCACCGCGCGCCTGACGGGGCAGACGGCCGGCGCGGTGCTGTTGGCCGCGCTGTTTTCGCTGTGGCCTCCGAGCCATGGCGAAGGCGAAAAGCTGGCCTTGGGCATCGCTGGCGGATTGGCGCTGCTGGCAGCCGTGGCCAGCGTGCGCAGGGTGCGGGCCACCCCATCAGGCGCTGGTTAAGGCGCGCGCAAGCCCAAGCCGGGTGCGAGCCAGGCGTTGCGAGCAGGCGTTGTGGCACACTGCGCCGCTTTTTTCTGTTTCGTTTCTTTTTCCGCATGCAAAAAATCATCCAGCAGCTCGCCCGAGAAATCCAGGCGGGAGCGCACCAGATCACCGCCGCCATCGAATTGCTGGACGGAGGGGCTACGGTGCCTTTCATTGCGCGCTACCGCAAGGAAGTCACTGGCGGGCTGGACGACATCCAGTTGCGCGAACTCGAAACCCGTCTGGCCTACCTGCGTGAACTGGGTGACCGCCGTGCGGCGGTTCTGAAAGCCATTGACGAGCAGGGCAAGCTGACCGACGCCCTGCGCGTGGCCATCGCCCAGACGGCGACCAAGCAGGAACTCGAAGACCTGTACCTGCCGTTCAAGCAAAAGCGGCGCACCAAAGGTCAGATGGCGCGCGAGTTCGGCATCGAACCGTTGGCCGACAAGCTGTTTGCCGACCCCACGCTCGACCCCGCAGCCGAGGCAGCCGCCTTCATCCAACCCCCGGAGGTGCTCGACGACGGTAAGACCGGCGCCGATTTCTCCACCGTGCCTGCGGTGCTCGACGGCGTGCGCGACATCCTCTCCGAGCGCTGGGCGGAAGACGCCGCGCTGGTGCAGCAACTGCGCGAATGGCTTTGGGCCGAAGGACTGTTGCGCAGCAGCAAGCTCGAAGGCAAGAGCGAGACCGACCCCGAAGTGTCGAAGTTTCGCGACTATTTTGACTACGACGAGCCGCTGGCCCGCGTGCCATCGCACCGCGCCCTGGCGGTGTTTCGCGGCCGCGCGCTCGACATTCTGGAGGCGCGCCTGGCGCTTCCGGTGCCGCCCGAGCCTGGCAAGCCTTCGATGGCCGAAGGGCGCATCGCCCAGCACCTGGGCTGGAGCCATGCGGGCCGAGCGGCAGACGACCTGATTCGCAAGTGCGTCGCCTGGGCCTGGCGCGTCAAGCTGAGCCTGTCGACCGAGCGCGATCTGTTTGCCCGGCTGCGCGAAGACGCTGAAAAAGTCGCCATCAAAGTGTTTGCCGACAACCTGCGCGACCTGCTGCTGGCCGCGCCCGCCGGTCCGCGCGTGGTGATGGGGCTGGACCCCGGCATTCGCACCGGCGTGAAGGTGGCCGTGGTGGACCAGACGGGCAAGCTGGTGGACACCGCCACCGTTTTCCCGCACGAACCGCGCAAGGACTGGGATGGCGCGCTGCATACCCTGGCCCAATTGAGCGAGAAGCACGGTGTGCAGCTCATCGCCATTGGCAACGGCACCGCCAGCCGCGAGACCGACAAGCTGGCGGGCGAGCTCATCAAATTGATGCAAAAACAGGCTCTAGCGCAGGGTGGACAAGCGCAAGCAGCTATTGAAAAGATAGTTGTCAGCGAAGCCGGCGCGTCTGTCTATTCGGCCAGCGAATACGCGTCGCAAGAAATGCCCGACGTCGACGTGAGCCTGCGCGGCGCCGCCAGCATTGCCCGGCGCTTGCAAGACCCGCTGGCCGAGCTGGTCAAGATCGACCCCAAGAGCATTGGCGTGGGCCAATACCAGCACGACGTGAACCAGAGCGAGCTGGCGCGCACCCTGGGAACGGTGGTGGAAGACTGCGTGAATGCGGTCGGCGTCGATCTGAACACTGCCAGTGCGCCGCTGCTCTCGCGTGTCTCGGGGCTCTCGGCCAGCGTCGCCAAGGCAGTGGTGCGCTGGCGCGATACCCACGGCGCGTTCAAAAACCGCAAGCAATTGCTCGACGTGGCCGGCCTGGGTGCCAAGACTTTTGAGCAGAGCGCAGGCTTTCTGCGCATTCGCGGCGGCGACAACCCGCTGGACCTGACCGGCGTGCATCCCGAAACTTACCCGGTGGTCGAGCGCATCATCGAGCACACCCAGGCGCCGGTGACCCAGCTCATGGGCCGCACCGACATGCTCAAGCAGCTGCGCCCCGAGCTGTTTGCCAACGAGCGCTTTGGTGTCATCACGGTCAAAGACATCCTGGCCGAGCTGGAAAAACCCGGGCGTGACCCGCGCCCCGACTTCAAGGTGGCGCGCTTCAATGAAGGCGTGGACGATATCAAGGACCTGCGCGAAGGCATGGTGCTGGAGGGAACGGTCAGCAACGTGGCGCAGTTTGGCGCGTTCATCGACCTGGGCGTGCACCAGGACGGTCTGGTCCACGTCAGCCAGCTTGCGCACAAGTTCGTGAGCGACGCGCGCGAGGTGGTCAAGACCGGCGACATCGTCACGGTCAAGGTGATGGAAGTCGACATTGAGCGCAAGCGCATCGGTCTGACGATGAAGCTCGGTGAAGCGCCGCGCGGCGCCGGTGTGCGCGACAACCGCTTCGAGGGCGCCGGGCGCGGCCAGCAGAGCGGGCCTCGGCACAACAACGCACAGGCAGCGTCGTCGGCGCCCTCGGCCATGGCGGCAGCTTTTGCCAAACTGCAGCGCCGTTAGGCACCGATTCACAGCTTCGCCATGGATAATGCCTGCGTCCCCACCAACGCGGCGCCAATCCGATGGATGTGAATGCACTGCTGGCTTCTCCCACCACGCTGCCTAGCCTTCCGCGCGCGGTTGCGCTGCTGATGGCCGAGCTGGCGCAGGACGAACCCAACCTGCGCCGCGTGAACCAGCTTTTTGGCACCGATCCGGCACTGGCGGCACGGCTGCTGTGCCTGGCCAATTCCGAAGAATTTGGCGCACCGCGCACGGTGGCCGGCTTGCCCGAGGCACTGGCACTGGTAGACACCGCGCAACTGCGGCAGTTGGTGGCCACGGCGCCACTGGGCACCACCTCGCGCTCGGTGCCGGGCATCAATATGCAGCAGTTCTGGCGCTACAGCCTGCATACGGCCAAGCTGGCGCGCTCGCTGGCGGGTCAGGTGCACCACAACCAGGCGGCGGCGTATACGGCGGGGCTGTTGCACGGGCTGGGCGAGATCGTGATCCACCTGGCCGAGCCAGAGCGTGCGCAATCGCTCAACACCCTGGTGGCGCCACTGGACCTGCGCCGCTGCAAGCTCGAACTGCGCATCTTCGGTTTCTCGTACGGGCGCGTGACGGGCGCACTGGCCAAACGCTGGCAACTGCCGCAGACGGTGGTGGATGCGCTGAACTATCAGCATGCGCCGTTCGAGAACAACACCTACGAGCCGCTGGCGGGCATTCTGCATCTGGCCGCGTGGCGCGTGCGCGCGCGCGAGCAGGGCCTCGACGAGCGCGAAATGGCAGTGACTTTTCCCGACGAGGTGGGCTTGCCGCTGGGGCTCGATATCGACCGGGTGCTCAGCCAGGACCCGATCGACTGGACCGCGCCGCGCAACGAGCTCGAAGTCGAGGCAGCGGAAATGAATTACCTCGTTTAAGAGCCTGTCGGCGCGGGATTACAGCGATTCGCGCAGCATGGCGCGGTATTCATCCGGCGTCGCCACGCGCGGGTTGGTTTTGTGGCAATGGTCGGCCATGGCCCCCTGGATGATCGCGTCGAACTGATCTTCCGTCACGCCCATGGCGGCCAAGCCCGTGGGCAGGCCCAGCCGGGCGCTCATGTCGCGAATCGCATCTGGGATGTCGCTGGCCGAGGCCAGCCCCATGGCGCCGGCCATGCGTTCCAGGCGCCGGTCTTTTTGCACGGACTCTGCCTGTGCATTGAAACGCACCACCGCCGGCAGGAACATGGCGTTCAAAGTGCCGTGGTGCAGGCGCGGGTTCACGCCGCCCAGGCTGTGGCTGAGCGAGTGCACCGCGCCCAAACCCTTTTGGAAAGCCATGGCGCCCTGCATGCTGGCGCTCATCATGTTCAGGCGCGCTTCGCGGTCGCTGCCGTCTTGCGTGGCGCGCGCAATGCTGCTCCAGCCGCGCTCCAGACCATCGAGGGCAATGCCGTCGGCGGGCGGGTTGAAGGCCGCCGACATGAAGGTTTCCATGCAGTGCGCGATGGCGTCCATTCCGGTGGCTGCGGTGAGGATCGGCGGCAGACCCAGCGTCAGCTCCGGGTCGCAGATGGCGGCCTTGGGCAGCAGGTTCCACGAGTGAAAGCCCAGCTTGCGATGGTCGTCCACGATGATGATGGCGCCGCGCGCCACCTCGCTGCCGGTGCCGCTGGTGGTGGGCACGGCAATCAGCGGCGCAGCGCGCTCGCTGATGCGCGGCGAGCCGCCTTCTATGGTGGCGTAGTGCGTCAGCGGCCCTTCGTGCGTGGCGGCAATGGCAATGCCTTTGGCGCAGTCGATGGCTGAGCCGCCGCCCACCGCCACCAGGCCGTCACAGCCGCCGGCGCGGTACACCTCCACGGCGGCGCGCACGGCGGCTTCGGTGGGGTTGGAGGGCGTCTGGTCAAACACGCTCACGGGCAGATCGCCCAGAGCATCCAGCGCCTTTTGCAACACGCCGGCCGCCTTGACGCCGGGGTCGGTCACCACCAGTGGGCGCTGAATGCCCACGCGCTCGCATTCCTGGCGCAGCAGGCGCACGGCGCCATGTTCAAACTGAATCTGGGTGAGGTAGTAAATGAGTGACATGGCGTTTGGAGGTGTTCCCGCTACGATAGACGGACACACTTTACAACCGGGAGACACCCATGCCACGCAAGCAAACCCTCATCACCCTGGCCACGCTGGCCCTTGGCGTCGCCGCCGCGACATCGGCCCATGCCGCCTGCCTGAGCGACGTGCAAGTTGCTGAAATGGCGGAGCACTACGCCGCGCGCACGCCCGCCGCCAACCCCGAAGGTCTGTCGGATGCGGATGGTGCCTGCACGCGCGCCAAGTTCAACAGCTTGCTGGCGCAGAAAATGGGCAAGGTCATTGGCTACAAGGCGGGCCTGACCAACCCCGCAGTGCAAAAGCGCTTCAACACCGACCGCCCGGTCTGGGGCAAGCTCTACGAGGGCATGGTGTTGGCGAATGGTTCTGCGGTTCCTGCCACGTTTGGTGCCCGTCCGTTGTACGAGGCCGACATGCTGGTCCGCGTCAAGAGCGCCAGCATCAACCATGCGCGCACCCCCATGGACGTGCTGGAATCGATTGACCAGGTCATTCCCTTCATCGAACTGCCCGACCTGATGGTGCAGGCACCGCCCAAGCTCAATGGCGCGGGTGTGACAGCGATCAACGTCGGCGCGCGCCTGGGGGTGGCGGGCACACCCATTGCCGTACCCGTGACCCGGGCTGAGCGCTACGCCATGCTCGACGGCCTGCGCGACATGCAAGTGACGCTCACAGATGGCTCGGGTTACCTTCTGGGCGGCGGTAAGGGCAGCGATGTGCTGGACCACCCGCTGAACGCCGTGGTCTGGCTGGCCGAGGCGCTGCAGAAAGAAAACATCGCGCTCAAGCCGGGCGATCTGCTGAGCCTGGGCTCGTTCTCGCCGCTGTTGCCACCCAAGCCCGGCCTGCAGGTGCAGTCCAATTACCAGGGCCTGCCAGGCGCCCAGCCGGTGCGCGTGACCTTCCAGTGACCCAGGCGCACCCATCCATCCACACCCACCGCCTGACGCCGCAGATGCGCGGCGTGCTCGAACGCATGGAGCGGGCCGGGCGGCCGCGCCTGCACACGCTTAGTCCCGAGCAAGCGCGCCAAGCGTATGCGCTTGGTGCCGACATTCTGGAAGTGCCGCGCGCCGAGCTGGAGCGCGTGGAGATGCTGGCCATTCCCGTACGGGACGGCACGCCACTGAGTGCGCGGCTGGTGGCACCCTCGCGCGCTGCGGGTCTGCCCGTGCTGCTGTACCTGCACGGCGGGGGTTTCACCATAGGCAGCAGCGCCACGCACGACATTCTGTGCCGCGAACTGGCGCGACTCGCGGGCTGCATGGTGGTGTCGCTGGACTACCGCTTGGCGCCCGAGCACCGCTTTCCCACAGCGTCCCATGACGCCTGGGACGCGCTCGCTTGGCTGGCGGCCCACGCGCAAGAACTGGGTGCGGACCCGCAGCGCATTGCGGTGGGGGGCGACAGCGCGGGCGGCACGCTGGCCACGGTCAACGCCATTCTGGCGCGCGACGCCGGCCTGCCGCTGGCGCTGCAGCTGCTTTTCTACCCAGGTTGTGCTGCGCACCAGGACACGCCTTCGCACACACGGTTTTCCCATGGCCTGGTCCTCGACGAACCGGCTATTTCCTGGTTCTTTGGCCAGTACGTGCAAGCTCGGGCCGAGCGCGAAGACTGGCGCTTTGCACCGCTGCTCGCGCCCGACGTGGAGGGCGTCGCGCCGGCATGGATCGGCCTGGCCGAATGCGATCCGCTGGTGGACGAGGGCATTGATTACGCCGACAAGCTGCGCGCCGCCGGTGTGCCGGTGGACCTGGAAATCTACCGCGGCGTGACACACGAATTCATCAAGATGGGCCGCGCCATCCCCGAGGCACGCACCGCCCATGCCGACGCGGCCGCTGCGCTGCACGCTGCGTTCAAACTTCCATGAGGGACTTTCCATGCCACTGACGGACTACCGTTGCCAGTCGCGCCTGCGCGTGCGCTGGGCCGAAATCGACATGCAGCGCATCGTCTTCAACGCGCACTACCTGACCTACTTCGACACGGCGATGACCGACTACTGGCGCGCGCTGGCGCTCCCGTACGACGATGCCATGCAGCAGCTTGGCGGCGAGATGTATTTGAAAAAGGCCACGCTCGAATACCACGCGTCGGCACGCGAGGGCGACATGCTCACCATCGGCATGCGCTGCCTGCGTGTGGGCAATACCTCGGCGCTGTTCGACGGCGGAATCTTTCGCGGCGAGCAATTGCTGGTCTCGGGCGAACTGATTTACGTGTTTGCCGACCCTGCGAACCAGCGGCCGACCTCGGTGCCCGCGCTGCTGCGCGAGCTGTTCTCCGGGTTCGAGACCGGCGAGAGCCCCACTCAGATCCAGCTGGGCGCTTGGCAGGAGCTAGGGGAGCGCGCCACACGGGTGCGCCAGGCGGTGTTTGTCGAGGAACAAGGAATCGCGCCCGATATTGAAATGGACGGGCAGGACGCGACGGCCCTGCACGCGCTGGTGACAAACCGGCTCGACCAGCCCGTGGCCACGGGACGTTTGGTGACGCTTTCCCCCGGCGTCTCGCGCATTGGCCGCATGGCCGTGCACCGTGCGCTGCGCGGTGGGCGGCTGGGGCGGCAGATGCTCGACGCTCTGGTGCATGCGGCAGCCAAGCGCGGCGACCACCAGGTGGTGCTGCACGCCCAGGCCAGTGCGCAGCCGTTCTACGAGCGTGCGGGCTTTGAAGTGAGCGGCCCGCGCTACGAAGAAGCGGGGCTGCCCCATGTGCCCATGCAGCGCCTGCTGACTACAAGTCGTCTTTGAGCGTATAGGGCAGGGTGCCCAGCCGCAGCGCTGGGCCGCCCGCGCTGCCGGCGTTCAAGGCCCCCGACTCGGCCGCAGCGAGCTGCAGCACCACG
>JBATPF010000433.1:0-4993 GCA_049291355.1 Giesbergeria sp. | reverse complement strand
GCCTGAGACGGCGCCAAGCAAGCTGACTGCGGCGCCGCAACGCGCACCGCCGTGCTGATGGGCTTTGAGCTGTTCGGCAACTCCGCTGGCCCGTACTTCGCCACCGCCTGCGTCACCGCCTACATCGTGGTTGGCCACCGCAGCGTGTACTCGGGCCAGCTGCTGGGTTACTCCAAATCGCTCTGGGTGCGCGCGGTGCCAGACGCGCCGCTGGAGCCCGGCAAAATCCATATCTCCTACAGTTTGCTGCGCCGGCTGGGGTATTTCCGCAGCAACCGGTGGCGCAAGCAGGGCGCGACAACAGGAACCTTGATGAACGAATTTTTCCAGTGGATCCTCAAGCACAGCAAACCCTGGGACTCACAGCCCCAACTCAGCGATGCGGAGCTTGAAGAGTTGTTTGAGCTGATGTCAGACAACGAGGAGCTGTCCAAGAGCGCCATGGGCATGGAGATGGCCGATGGCTACATGACAGCCAGCGTCGTAGGCCCTGATCCCCTCCCCACTCCTTGGTTGTTGGAGGCGATTTTTGACCAGCCCACCTTGCCTTTGCCGCACGACAGCGAACGCCAGCTCCGCCTGCTGCAGCTCCTGCTGCGGCGCCATGCAGATATCCAAGCCAGCACCGCGTTGCGCTCCGACGAAGTTACGCTTGACAATGTTTTTATGCCTTTGATGGGCCAGGTGCCCGCCGAGGAGTGCATCAAGCCCTACCGCCTCGACGAGAAGCACGAGCGCATCGGTCGGTGGGAGCTGCAAGACTGGGGCGAAGGCTTTCACCGAGCCATCGCCGAAGACGATGCATGGGAGCCCCTGCTAAGCGATCCAGAAGTGGGTGGCCTTGTCTCCCCAGTGGTGCTGTACTCCATGGGCTACAACCCCGACTGCCTAGACTTGCAGATCGACGAAGACCACGAACTCTTGCCGCTGCTGTCTGTCAGCATGTGCGCGATGCGCAGTTGGTGGCGCGACTACCACCGCCGTCTGGACGCAGCGGCGATCCCGTTCCAGCGCGGCGCCCCCAAAGTGGGCCGCAACGACCCCTGCCCCTGCGGCAGTGGCAAGAAATACAAGAAATGCTGCGGCGCCTGAGCCGACAACGCCCACCACCCCGACTGCCTCCATGCCCACGCTCGACTGGCTTAACCGCGCCGCCGCCTTCACCACTGCCGCACAGCTGCCCTACTGCCTGCGCGAACCTGTCTCCAGCCACGGCGACGCGCAGCACGCAGCAGACAACCGGTTCATCCAGGGCGACAACCTCGAAGCGCTCAAGGCGCTGCTGCCGTTCTATAGGGGACCGGTGAAATGCATCTTTATCGACCCGCCCTACAACACGAAAAGCGCATTCGAGCACTACGACGACAACCTGGAGCACATCCAGTGGCGGTCGATGATGCCGCCGAGATTGCAAAAAGTGGTCGACGGCGAGCAGGGCGGCATCAGCCAAGCGGTGGGCTGGCAAGGCGGCTTGTCGTTTGCGCGTCTGGGGGCGCCCATTTTTGACGCCGATGGCTGCATCCACCCCGGCGTGCGCTTTGCCACGCTGGCCGCCTTCATCTGGCAGCAGGAAACCGGCACCGCCCTCTACGCCGCCCAGGGCCAGGGCGGCACGCCTTATCTGGGCACTTACTCTGTTTTTGATGGCTGCTTGCGATTACCAGACGGGCGTGAGCGGCCAATTTTTTCGAAAATTTCAGACACGCCTGAAGCGCCACCCGTTCCGGTGCTGCAAAGCCGCACCGCCTACTACCTGCTGTTCAACAGCATCCTGAGCGACAAGCGCCCGACCAGCGGCAATGTGCTGACCTCCGCCGTGCTCGAATCGCTGCTGGCCCTGCACGCCAGCACAGCGCACCCCGAAGCGCCGCTGGTGGTCTACGGCGAAGCCTGCCGCCTGGGCACCGCGCGGCTGGCGCAGGCGCGGGTGGTGTTCAAGCACATTCCGTACGAAGTGAAGGCGCGGTGAGAGCGGCCGATCGCGCAGCCCTGACTGGAACCTCCGTTACACAAGTCATGACCAAATCCACTGCTGCGCAGCCTTCCGGCACTGCCCACTACTTTGTAGATGAATCGGGCGATGGCGTGCTTTTCAATGCCAAGGGCCACGTGCTGGTGGGTCAGCCGGGTGGCGCCATGGGACACTTCATCATGGGTTTGCTGGAGGCAGATGATCCGACGGCATTGTCTTTGGAGTTAGAGCAACTGCGTGTCGATCTGAGAGCCGACCCCTACTTCAAGGATGTGCCTTCGTTTCAGCCAGAACGGAGCAAAACGGCCGTGGCATTTCACGCCAAGGACGACCTGCCAGAAGTGCGCCGCGAGGTCTTCAAGTTGCTGCTTCGACATTCCGTCAAGTTTTATGCCGAAGTGCGAGACATGCGGGCGGTGCTGTCGTATGTGCGCGAACGCAATGGACGCAATGGTGCCTATCGCTACCATCCGAATGAGCTTTACGACAGCAGCGTGGCGCGGCTGTTCAAGAACCGACTGCACCAGTACGAAAGCTGCCGTGTCTGCTATGCCGTGAGGGGCAGTTCAGATCGCACGAAAGCATTTTCCGATTAACTGGTATTGGCACGCGATCGCTTTGCGAAGCAGTGGGACAAGCAAGTGGTCACCCGCATTGAGGTCACCGCAGCGCAGCCGTTCCAGCAGGCCGGCCTGCAAGCGGTGGACTACATGCTTTGGGCGCTGCAGCGGCACTATGCGCGGCAGGAGAGCCGCTTTCTGGAGATGATCTGGAGCAAGGTGAGCCTCATCCACGCGGTGGACGAAACCGACACGGCGCCGTATGGCGTGTACTACTCAAAAACAAAGCCGCTCGTAGGAGCGGCTTTGAAAAACAAGGTGGGAAGATAGGATCGCCTGACTGGGTTGCCCCGTGGTTCCAGCTTTCACACGGCATGGAGCCGAATTTTGTTCCCACCCGCCGATGTTAAACCAGCTGTGGGTAAGTGTGTTGATTTCCTGTGTTAATTGACGACGCCGCCTGATGACCACTCTCACCCTGAAGTCCTACCAGCAAACCGCCCTGGACGCGCTGACCGCTTTCGCCCGTGCCGCCCAGCTCAAAGGCCCGGCGCTGGCGTTTGCCGAGCAGGCGGGCCGCCCCTACAACGCAGACGCCTTTGGCCCGCAACTGCCCTGCGTATGCCTGCGCATTCCCACGGGCGCCGGCAAAACCGTGCTGGCAGCGCACGCCGTGCCCCTGCTGGCGCGCGAGTGGTACCAAGTGGACGCACCGGTGGCGGTGTGGCTGGTGCCCAGCGACGCGATTCGCCAGCAAACCTTGAAGGCGCTGCAAACGCCTGACCACCCTTACCGCACGGCGCTGACCGAAGCCTATGGCCAGAAGCTCCGGGTGTGCACACTCGACGAGGAGGCGCAGCGACTCGATGCGGTGTTGGCATGACCGAAGTTGCTGACCCCATGGTAGCCATGCCCACTGCGCGAAGCCCCCGCCCCATCGACATCGCCCTGCTCGCCAGCGTCTTCGTCGTCGCCGCCTGCGGCCTGCTCTACGAGCTCGCAGCCGGCGCGCTGGCGTCGTACCTGCTGGGCGACTCGGTGTTGCAGTTTTCCACCATCATCGGCACGTATCTGTTTGCCATGGGCGTGGGTTCGTGGCTGTCGCGCTATTTCGAGCGGCAGTTGCCGGCGCATTTTTTGCGCATCGAGCTGATGGTGGCGCTGATTGGCGGCGCGTTGCCGGCGGCGTTGTTTGTCGCCAATGCCTATACGCCGAGCGCATTTCGCTTTTTGCTCTACGGCATGGTGCTGCTGGTGGGCACACTGGTGGGCCTGGAAATCCCGCTGGTGATGCGCATCATGAAGCGCAACGTGGCGCTGAAGGATCTGGTCTCGCAGGTGCTCACCTTCGACTACCTGGGCGCGCTGGCGGTGTCGCTGGCGTTCCCGATTCTGCTGGTGCCCCATTTGGGGCTGATCCGCACCGGCTTGCTGTTTGGCCTGCTCAACGCGCTGGTGGCCGTGTGGGCGCTGTGGCTGTTTCGCTGGGAGCTGCGGCGCCTGGGCGCGCACGCGTTCGCCTGTGCTGCGGTGATTGCCCTGCTGGCTGCCGGTCTGTGGGGGGCCGAGCACATCACCAAGTTTGCCGAAGACCGCTTCTATCAGGACCGCATCGTGTACACCGCAGCGTCGCCATACCAGCGCATCGTGGTGACCAACGGAAAATTGGGCCACCGCCTGTTCTTGAACGGCAACCTGCAGTTTGCCGAGCACGACGAATACCGCTACCACGAGGCCCTGGTGCACCCGGCCATGGCAGCGCAAGGCGCGCCCAAACGCGTGGTGGTACTGGGCGGTGGCGACGGCATGGCGGTGCGCGAAATTCTCAAATATCCATCCGTGGAATCGGTCACGCTGGTGGAGCTCGACCCGGCGATGACGACGCTTTTCACCGACAACCCCACACTCGCAAAGCTCAACCAGCATGCGCTGTCGGACCCGCGCGTGCACATCGTCAACACCGATGCGTTCCAGTGGCTGCAGCAGGACGTGGGGTTTTTTGATGTGATGGTGGTGGATTTCCCCGACCCGACCAATTTCGCCATCGGCAAGCTCTACACCAACAGCTTTTACGCTCTGCTGGAGAAACACCTGGCGGCCAGCGGCTACGCGGTGATTCAGACCACCTCGCCCCTGGTGGCGCGGCAAAGTTTTTGGACCGTGGTGGCCACCGTCGAATCGGTGGGCCTGACGGCCACGCCCTACCACGCCCATGTGCCCAGCTTTGGCGAATGGGGCTATGTGCTGGCCAGCCACCGGCCCTGGCGCATGCCCGAGCGTCTGCCACCCGGCCTGCGCTTTCTTTCGCTGCCGTCGCTGCCGCTGCTGTTTGACTTTCCGCTGGACATGGCGCGCTTGCCGGCGGAGGTAAACCGGCTCTCCAACCAGGTGCTGGTGACCACCTACGAGCGCGAATGGGGTGCACACTGACTCCCCCTGAGCGGCTGCGCCGCTTCCCCCT
>JBATPF010000432.1:0-2058 GCA_049291355.1 Giesbergeria sp. | reverse complement strand
GCTATGGGCCATGGAGAGCCTCCTTTTGCTGGTGTTGTGTTGTGGCGATGCGCGGGCTGCGCGCCGCCACGCCTCCACTGTGCGCGGGGTGGGGGTTGGTGCGCGTCAGGGCAGCGCGGGCCTGCGTGTCGGCGGAAAACCTACGCGCCCGCCGCCATGCGCGGCCGGCGGTTGACGACGATGATGCCCACTGCCACCAGCGTCAGCGCCGCCAGCAGGCCGGGGGTGATGGTCTCGCCCAGCCAGAACGCCCCAAAAAGCAAGGCAAACACTGGCGTCAGAAAGACAAAAGACGACATCTTGGTGGCGTTGTAGTGCGCCAGCATCCACATCCACGCCAGGTAACTGGCAAACGCGCCCACCAGCGACTGCAGCAGCAGCGAGGCCCAGGCAAAGCCGCTCAGGTGCAAAGACCAGGTCTCGCCCAGCGCCAGCGACAAAAAGGGAAGGACGGCGGCGCTCACCCCCACCTGGTAGAGCAGCTGCTTGGCGGGTTCCATGCGGCCCATCGGGGTGCTGCGGATCACCACGGTGGTCAGCGCCCACATCAGTCCCGCGGCCAGGCCCAGCAGGTCGCCCACCCAGGCCAGCGGCTGGGTCTGCACAGCGGGGCTCAAAAGCCCGTCGCCCAACGCCAGGGCCGCACCGACGAACGCCCCGGCAAGGCCCACCCATTGCCAGCCGTGCAGGCCTTCGCCTGCGACGAAGCGCGGCAAAATCAGGGCGACCCAGAACGGCGCGCAATACAAAAACACCGTCAGGCGCGAAGCCTGCGTGTACTGCAGCCCGATATAGATGCACGCGAACTCACCGGCAAATAGCGCCCCGGCCAGCAGTCCGCCCCAAAGCGCCCCGCGATTCTGGCGGCCCTCGTGCAGGGGGCTCACCGGCACGCCGCGCCACAGGCACCAAAGCAGGACAGCGACGCTCGCCATGACAAAACGCACAAAGCCCTGGAACACCGGCGCCACCTCGGCCACAGTGGCTTTGATCAGCACCTGCTGAAAGCCCCAGAACATGCAACAGGCGAGCAGCAGCGCAATGGAGAGGGTGTCGAGATGGGGCTTGCGCGTCAGGGACATGGTGCCGATGCTAATGCAGGGCCCGATGTCACCGGGGACATCGAGCCGCGCTTTGTCTGGCCCCAAAGCTCGGCAGGCCCCTCGCGCAGCACCCGATCAAGGACAAGCCCAGGTGCCGTTGCTGCGCGTGAACAGTGCGTTGCCGTAGAACACGGCGTTGCCGTCGCTGGCCAGTGCCCAGGAGTCTGCATTTTCGCGCGAGATCGCGGCTTGCCGTTGCCAGGTGCTGCTATTGCGTGCATACAGTGCCATATACAAGCTGCCCACCATCGGGCCGCACGAGAGATCCGCTGGCTTGATGTCGAGTTCTGGCGGCTGACGCCCAGGATCATTGCTGGCAAGGATGGCGAGGGTGTTGCCATCGCCAGACAGCTCCATGGTGCTGAGCGAGCTAGCCCCAACAGTCACCAGGTACACAATGCCTACGGGAATGCGGGCTTGCTGGCTCCACGTGCCATTTTGCTGGGTAAAGACCAGCGCGAAAGGGGTGGTCGTCTGTGGTGAGGGGGCGCCAAGATAAAAAGCGCCTTGATTCACTGCCAAGGTTTTGCCGTCTGCTGCCAGAGCCAATAGATCCACAGATTTGCCGCCCGTTTCCAGCAAGGCTTGTTGAGACCACGATGTTCCATTGCGCACGTAGGTCACTACGGCGCCAATGGATGTGGAACCGACGCCTGCGGGTGTGTTGAAGCTGAGCGATGTAGCAAGCAGGTTGCCATTGGCAGACAGCGCCAAATGGCCAATGCTCCCAGCGCGGCATGGTTGTGGGCATGCCGATGGTGCGGTGGGTGCTTCCAGATAGGCTTGCTGATCCCAGGTACTGCCGTTGCGTTGGTAGAGGTACACCACACTATTGATCCGGCCCTGAGAAGTCTTAAGCCGCATAGCGGACGTGGCGGTCCTGGAAGTAGCTCATGACGCGCTCGGGGTTTTGCTCCAACATCGCCATGTGGTCGTTGGCCGCTTCGCGTAACTT
>JBATPF010000431.1:0-7365 GCA_049291355.1 Giesbergeria sp. | reverse complement strand
CGCCAGCGCTGGCTCCGGCAACGCGGAGCCCCCCGGGCGTGCCTCAAGGCGTGCCCGTGCCATGTCTGCCGCCGCGACCAAAGGCAGCGCCAGCGATTCGCGGTCAAAGGCCGCCACCGCCGCATGGGCCTGTGGCCAGTCAGGGGCCTGCCAAAAGGCGGCGAGGCTGCGGGCAAGGTCGGCGCTTGCCCGGCTCAGCAGGCGCGTTTTCCACAGCATGATCACCCAGCTTGCCACGGACATGAGCAGCAGCACCAGCGCAGCCGTCTGGGTCACGGCGTCACCGCTGCGCCACCAATGCACGAAGTTCATGAAAACTCAGCGCAGTCCGAGCACGTCGAACATGTCGAACAAGCCCACCGTGCGCCCGCGCAAAAAGCGCACTGCGCGCAGACTGCCCTGCGCGTAGGTGGTGCGACTGGCCGATCTGTGGGTAATCTCGATGCGCTCGCCGGTGCCCGCAAACAGCACCGTGTGGTCTCCCACAATGTCGCCGCCGCGGATGGTGGCAAAACCGATGGACGAGGGATCGCGCTCGCCCGTGACACCTTCTCGCGCATACACGGCGCAGTCTTTCAGGTCGCGCCCGAGCGCGTTGGCCAGCACCTCGCCCATTTTCAGTGCCGTGCCCGATGGGGCATCGACCTTGTGGCGGTGGTGCGCCTCAATCACTTCGATGTCGTAGCCGGTGGACAGCGCGCGCGCCGCCATGTCCAGCAGCTTGAGCGTGACGTTGACGCCTACGCTCATGTTGGGCGCCATCACGATGGCGATGCGCTCGGCATGCCCGGCGATTTCCGCCTTCTGCGCGTCGGAAAACCCGGTGGTGCCCACCACGGCCTGCACGCCGTGGCGCACGCAGGCCGTGAGGTGGGCCAGTGTGCCCTCAGGGCGGGTGAAGTCGATGAGCACGTCGGCCGTGGCCAGCCCGCAGTCGAGGTCTGCGGTGATTGGCACACCACTGGCGTAGCCCAGAAACGCAGTGGCGTCGGATCCGATGCCAGGGCTCGCCGGCACATCGAGGGCGCCGGCCAGAACACAGTCGTCGCTTTCGCGGATGGCTTCGATCAGTATGCGTCCCATGCGGCCGCTGGCGCCGGCCACCGCAATGCGGATAGGAACGGAAGAGGAGTGGGGCACAGGGTTCGCCATCGGTCATCCAAATGAAAGAGATTCGACGCGGCGCGCGCAGCGCTCAGCGCGTCTTGGGTTCGAGCGGCGGGTAAGTGCGAGCGGACGCGTTCGGCGCCGCCGCATCGGTCTCAGCGCTTTTGCTTTCCGGAGTCTGCACGGGATAGCGCGCCAGTTGCTGCTCTGTGGCTTCGAGCGTCGGCACCTTGTCTTTGCCTTTGCGCGTTTCCAGCGAGGCGACGAAGTCACTTTCGGTGGGCATCTCATCGCCCTCATGGCGATCGAGCACGTCGCCCTTGAAGAACACCGTCAGCTTGCGCGTCTGCGCTTCCAGGCCGGGGCGCTTGAGCGTGAACACGTAGTCCCAGCGGTCGTCATGAAACAGGCTGGTGAGCAGGGGCGTACCGAGAATTTCACGCACCTGCTGGCGGCCCATCCCCGGCTTCAGGGCTTCGACTTGCTCGCGCGAGACGAAATTGCCTTGCACCACTTCGACGCGGTACGGGCTGACCATGCTGACGACGGAAGTGCTGGCGCCGTTGAAGGCGCTGCACCCTGCAAGCAGGGCGCCGAAGCACAGGAGAGAGCCCAGGCGGGCACTGCGATGGGCTGGGGCGGACATGGGCAAGGGGCTTGAGGCTATGATCAGTTGATTGTAGCGACAGGGTTGCTTACCCACGCTGCCCGGTCACCCGCCGCAGGAAAGGCGGCGCACGAAGGACTTTTGCCATGACCAACATTGATGAGCTCAAGAGCACCGGGCTCAAAGCGACGCTGCCTCGGCTGAAGATTCTTGAAGTTTTTCAGAAGGGCGCGCAGCGGCACATGACGGCAGAGGATGTGTTCCGCGTGCTGCTGGAAGACCGCTCCGACATTGGCCTGGCCACCGTGTACCGGGTGCTGACGCAATTTGAGCAAGCCGGCATCCTGCTGCGCAGCAATTTCGAAAGCGGCAAGGCCATCTACGAGCTCAACGAAGGCCAGCACCACGACCACTTTGTCTGTACCACCTGCGGCAAGGTGGAAGAGTTCTACGACCCCGAGATCGAGAAGCGCCAGCAGATCGTTGCCAAGGCCAAGGGCTGGGTAGTGGAAGACCATTCCATGGCCCTCTATGGGCTGTGCGCCCATTGCGCGCGCGTGCGCAGCAGCAAATAAAGGCAGGCGGGGCTCCTTAGGAGCCCTGGTCCATCGCTCTGCGGTGGCGTTCGACGAATTCCTGGTAGGTATCGATGCCGCGCAACTGCAGAATGGTATTGCGCACCGCCGCTTCGACCAGCACGGCAATGTTGCGCCCGGCCACCACCTGGATCACCACCTTGAGGATCTGCACGCCAAGCACGTCCTGAGTCAGGGGCTCGTATGGCAGGCGCTCATAGTCGCGCTCGAGCGTCTCCTTGCGCACCAGGTGCACGATGAGCTTGAGCCGCATCTTGCGCCGCACCGCCGTCTCGCCAAAGATGGCGCGAATGTCGAGCAGGCCGATGCCGCGCACCTCCAGCAGGTTCTGCAGGAGATCCGGACATTTGCCCTCAATGGTGGTCTGGTTGATGCGAAACAGATCGACCGCATCGTCGGCCACCAGGCCCTGCCCCCGCGAAATCAGCTCAAGCCCCAGCTCGCTCTTGCCCAGGCCCGACTCGCCGGTGATCATCACGCCCAGGCCCAGGATGTCCATGAACACCCCGTGCATGGTGAGTCGATCGGCGAAATGCTTGGACAGATACGCGCGCAGCACGTCAATCACGAAGGCCGACGACTCGCGCGTGGCAAACATGGGAATCTGTGCGCGCTCGCACATGGACAGCAGCGCTTCGGACGCCACCTGCCCGTCCGCCAGCACCAGCACGGGAGGCTCAAGCGTCACGATGCGCGCAATGCGCCGCGTAGCGTCCTCCGGCGTTGCGTTGCTCAGGTAATTGATTTCACGCTCACCCAGTATCTGCGCACGGTACGGGTGGATGTAGTTGAGGTAGCCAACCAAGTCAGCACCCGAGCGCGCGGAGCGCACGGCCACTTCGTCAAAACGCCGCTCTGAGGCTCCCAGGCCGGCCACCCACTCCCATTTCAGGTGCGCGCGAAAAGCCTCGAAAAGGACATCGGCACTGACAACATTGGGTTTCACGGGCGACGGATGGACGATGGCGCCAGCGCGCGTGGCGGTTCAGGCCGCCTGCGTGGACTGCCAGCTGGCGATCAGCCCGTGCAGCTCAGCGGCGTCGGTGCTGCTCTTGATGCGTTCGCGCAAGGGCGCATCGCTCAAGAGCTCGGCAATTTCCGAGAGAATTTCGAGGTGCTTCTGCGTAGCCGCCTCGGGCACCAGAAGAAAAATCAGCAGGCTGACGGGAAGCTCGTCAGGGGCATCAAAGCCGATCGGGCGTTCCAGTTGAAACACCGCGGCCATGGGCGACTTGAGGCCCTTGATCCGCCCATGGGGGATGGCAACGCCGTGGCCCAGACCCGTGGAGCCCAGGCGTTCCCGGGCAAACAGGCTGTCGGTAATCAGGGCGCGGGAGAGCCCGTGCAAGGTTTCGAACAGCAAGCCCGCTTCTTCGAAAGCGCGTTTTTTGCTGGTGGCGTCAACGCTCACGAGCACTTGGGCGGAAGGCAAAATGGAAGCGAGGCGATTCATGGCGTGTCGAGAGGAATTATGCACCGCCCACGCAAGCAACCCCGTGGGCACAGAAAAGCCACAAGAAAAGCCGCCCGAGGGGCGGCTTGCTCTGGCGCCGGTCGGCACGGCGCAGAAATATTCTTCAAGCCGACATCTGCGCTGGCTGTTCCCGCCGACGCGCGGCGAAATGGTGGTCTTGCAAGCGGTCCTTGTGGCGCACGACCTGGCGATCGAGCTTGTCCACCAGCTCGTCCACCGCCGCATACAGATCTTCGTGGGCGCTCTCTGCGAACAGATCATTCCCTTTGACGCGGATCGTGCATTCCGCGCGCTGTCGTCTTTCCTTCTCCTTTTGTTTTTCCACCGTCATCAACACCTTGACGTCCACCACCTGATCAAAGTGCCGCGTGATGCGATCGAGCTTGTTGGTGACATAGCTGCGCAGCGCGGGCGTGATTTCGAGATGGTGACCGCTGATTGTCAAATTCATAAAGAAACCTCCTGGGGCTCTGGGGAAAAATGCCACCACTCCTGAGTGAAGCGTGGCCCGAAACCGGATTGAAGTACGACGAGACCACTATGCGCGTCGCCCCGCCGCAAATCAATGGCAATCCAGACGCCGGTGGCGGGGCTCTCGGAACGCGCTCGCGCCGATGCACCAAACGGCGCACAATGGCGGGCTTGGGTTGGCGGCCCTCCCGTCAGTGCCTTTGCAGCTAACCGGGACGGCCGCTGACCGGGCGGCGCATAAAATCCCCCTCGGTCCAGCCCAGCCTAGTTCGGGCCGGCCCTTGCCAAGCGCCAATGCGCACTCCACCCCCTCGCCAGACCTCGCTCATGACTGCCATCGCCAGCCCTGCCCTGCACACTTCCACGCTCACCTCGCTGCCCCTGCTGGCGCGCGGCAAGGTGCGCGACAACTACGCCGTCGGCGACGATCGCATCCTGATGGTGGCCAGCGACCGCCTCTCGGCCTTTGACGTGATCATGGGCGAGCCCATTCCAGGCAAAGGCGAACTGCTGACGCAGATGGCGCTGTTCTGGTTCGACAAGCTGGGGTACCTCTGCCCCAACCACCTGACGGGCGAGGTGCCCGAGAGCGTGGTGCGTGCGGACGAAGTGGCCCAGGTGCGCGGCCGCTCGATGCTGGTGCAGCGGCTCACGCCCCTGCCGGTGGAGGCCGTAGTGCGCGGCTACCTGGCCGGTAGCGGCTGGAAGGAATACCAGGCGACGCAATCGGTGTGCGGCGTGGCGCTGCCCGCGGGTCTGACCAATGCCGCGCGCCTGCCCGCGCCGATCTACACGCCGGCCGCCAAGGCAGCCGCAGGCGAGCACGACGAAAACATCAGCTTCGAGCGCACGGTGGAGATGATTGGCGCCGAACATGCCGGGCGCATCCGCGACATCAGCATTGCGCTGTACGAAGCGGCGGCAGCCATAGCGCTTGCGAAGGGCATGATCATTGCCGATACCAAGTTCGAATTCGGCCTCGCTCCCGACGGCACGCTGGTGCTGATGGATGAAGTGCTCACACCCGACAGCTCACGCTACTGGCCGGTGGAGGGTTACGAAGCCGCGCTGGCCGCCGGAGAGAACCCACCGAGCTATGACAAGCAGTTCGTGCGCGACTGGCTGGAGCAGGCGCAGGTGGGTGGCAAGCCCTGGGACAAAACCCCGCCCGCGCCGCGCCTGCCGCAAGCCGTGATTGAAAACACCGCCGCCAAATACCGGGAAGCGCTGGAGCGTCTGACGGGTTGAAATATTTGAAGAAATGAAGCTCTAGCGCTCATCCCATAAGCGCTAGCAGCTATTTTTTTAATAGCGATTGGGCGCCAGATCTCAGTTCAGTGCCATGCTGAGCTTGCGCCGGTAGCTGTTCAGTAGCGCCGTGGCTTCGTCTTCCTGCGCGCCCGCCTTGCCCATCAGCTCGATACCGCCTGCGCTCTTGCCAGGAACGCCGGCGTCGGCCTTGGGCTTCGGGGGCGAGAGCAATTCGAGGATGGCGACATAGGTCTTGCGCGCCGCGCCGTCTTGCCAGGCCTTGTCACGCAGGATGATTTCCAGCAGCTCGTCCATGGCGGCGGTCCACTGGCCCTCGGCCAAAAGCACGCGCGCCTTGGCAAAGCGGGTGTCGAAATCGCGCTTGTTCTGCGCAATCTGCGCGTCAAACTGTTCCAAAGGCCAATTGCCGCGGTCGTCTTGCTGCACAAACTGCAGCGCCCCCAGCCAGTGCGACAAGGCCTCAAAGCGCAGCGGCTTGGGGATGCGCGCCAGCGGCTCGTGCAGCAATGCCTCGGCCTCTTCGTAGGCACCAGTGGCAGTAAGCAAGCGCACGTAGTCGAAACGCGCATCGTCGTTGGCGGGGTCAGCGGCCAGCGCGTCCGCCATCTTGGCCAGCGCGGCCTGCGTGTCGCCAGCGTCGAGCAGGGCATGGGCTTCGTCCACCTCGGCCTCGGCTTCCAGCGCGCCTTCAGAGGGCACATGCTTGTCGAGGAAGGCGCGCAGCTGCGCGGGCGGCTGCGCGCCGACGAATCCGTCCACCGGCTGGCCCTGCACGAACAACACGCACAGTGGAATGCTGCGCGTGCCGAACATCTGCGACAGTTGGCCGGCGATCTCAGGCACCTTGTCGGCGTCGAGCTTGGCCAGGGCGAAACGGCCGGCGTATTCGGTTTCCAGCAGCTCCAGCTGCGGCCCGAGCTGCTTGCACGGACCACACCATTCGGCCCAGACATCCACCAACACCGGCACACGGAGCGAGGCGGTGATGACTTCGGCTTCGAAATTTACCAGGGTGACATCGATCATGGGAATCGTTTTCCAAACAGCAGGGCGTTCATGCCGCCCCAAAAGTAAAATTGCAGGTTCACTCTAGCGCAGACCCGCGGGCGCTGCGCCTCCAGACACTATGACCAGCCTCCAGATCGGCGTCGTCATGGGTTCCAGCAGCGACTGGGACACCATGCAACATGCAGTCGAGATTCTCAGTCAATTTGGCATCACCTACGAAGCGCAGGTGGTCTCGGCGCACCGCATGCCGGACGACATGTTCGCCTACGCCGAAAGCGCGGTGGACCGCGGGCTACAGGCCATCATCGCCGGCGCGGGCGGCGCGGCGCACCTGCCGGGCATGCTGGCGGCCAAAACGCCTGTGCCGGTACTGGGCGTGCCAGTGCCCAGCCGCCACTTGCAAGGCGTCGATTCGCTGCACAGCATTGTGCAAATGCCCAAAGGCATTCCGGTCGCCACCTTTGCCATTGGTGCGGCGGGCGCGGCCAATGCGGCGCTGTTTGCCGTGGCCATGCTGGCCAACCACAATCCGGCGCTGCGCGAGCAGCTGCGCGTCTTCCGCAAGGCGCAAACCGAGGCGGCGCGCGCCATGCGGCTGCCACCCGAATGAGCGCCAGCATGCTTCCCATACTCCCAGGCGCCACGCTGGGCGTGCTCGGCGGCGGCCAGCTTGGCCGCATGTTCGTGCATGCCGCGCAGGCCATGGGCTATTTCACTGCCGTGCTCGACCCCGACCCGGCCAGCCCGGCGGGGCGCGTGAGCCACCACCACATTCAGACGGCTTACGACGACCCCGACGGCCTGCGCCAGCTGGCCGGCCTGTGCGCGGC
>JBATPF010000430.1:0-3815 GCA_049291355.1 Giesbergeria sp. | reverse complement strand
CCTTCTGCCACCACGCGCAGTTTCAGGTGGCGGGCAACGGCAATGATGGATTCGACAATGGCGGTGCCGTTGGGGTCGTCAGGGGTATCCTGGACAAAACTCTTGTCGATCTTCAACTCGAAGAGCGGCAGCTTTTTCAGGTAGGCCAGACTGGAATAGCCGGTGCCAAAATCGTCGATGGAAAAGCGCAGCCCCATGCGCACCAGTTCGGTCATGCGGGCCACGGTTTTGTCAAGATTCTCGATCAACAGGCTTTCGGTCACCTCCAGAATGAGGTGCTCAGGCGGGGCGCCTGTCTGTTCCAGCACGGCGCGGATGCGCTCGACAAAGTCGTCCTGGCGAAACTGCCGCTCACTCACATTCACCGAAATCGAGACCAGGCGCTGGGCTGCCTGGAGTTGCGCCAGCGCCTCGCAGGCTTGCCCGATCATCCAGTCGCCCATGCGCAAGATCAAGCCGGAGGACTCTGCCACGGGGATAAAGCAACTGGGCGGAATGCTGCCGCGCACCGGGTGGTTCCAGCGCATCAGCAATTCGCCCCCCACCACCGTGCCCGCGGTGTCCACCTGGGGTTGCACATACACGGCCAGTTGTCCCTCGGCCTTGGCCTTTTTGAGGTCTTGCTCCAATGCCAGGCGCTCCTGGGCGTCGGCCTGCATGCCTGCTTCATAGAAGCTGATGCGGTTGCGCCCCAGGTCCTTGGCGCGGTACATCGCGGTATCGGCCTCGCGCAACAGGTCTTCCACGGGTTCCTGTTGCTTGGGAAACAGGGTGATCCCAATGCTGGCCGCCGTACCATATTGGTGGCCGTCAATGGCATAGGGCTCCTCCAACGCCGTGCGTATCGTCTCGCCCATGTGCAGCGCAGCGCTCCCGGCGGCCTCCATGCCAGGGGCAAGATTGTTGAGCAGCAGCACGAACTCATCTCCCCCCAGGCGCGCCACGGTGTCGCTGGCAGAGACCAGTCCGGTCAGCCGCCGGGCGACCTGCACCAGCAGGACATCACCCAGCGAGTGCCCCCGGGCATCGTTGATCTGCTTGAAATTGTCCAGATCGATGAACAGCAGCGCGCCGACCTGCCCGGATTGATGTGCTGACGCCAGCGCAAGCTCCAGGCGGTCAAGCAGCATGCGGCGATTGGGCAGTGCGGTCAGGGTGTCGAAGTAGGCCAACTGGTGCGTGCGCGCGTCGGCAAGCTTGCGTTCGGTGATGTCTCGCGAAAGGGCGACAAAACGCTGCCCGTGTCCGGCCGGTACGCCGTCTTTGCGTGCGATCGACAGTTCAAACCAGCGGCTTTGGGTGCCCAGGTCCATGCGGTACTGGTGCCCCGCCGAATAGCCGGTGTCCATGGCCGCCTGCAGGGAGGCGCGGCAACCCGGAACGGCTTCGGGCGCCACCAGATCGACCAGACGCCGACCCAGGAACATCTCCGGCGCCAGTTCCAGCAGACCCGAGCGTGCCGAGCGGAAGTGGTGAATGCGCCCGTCCTGGTCCAGTTCAAACAGCAGGTCGGGAATCGCGTTGAGCGTGCTCTCCAGATCGTCACGGGCGGAACGCAGCGCCTGCGTCATGCGGTGGGCCAGTGCCATGGCGCGCGCGCGCGCCGTGGAAAAGAACCAGATCAACCCGCCCGCCATCAGGCTCAGCGCCACGCCCAGCGCGGCGTTGAGTTGCTGGTTGTTGTTTTCAAAACGTTGCTCGAAACGCGGCAAGGCGTGCATGGAAAGCAGCCATGTGCGGCCACCAACCTCCAGGCGCCGGGATTCCTGCAGGTCGGATTCCCCGGCGGTCTGGCTGCCATAGAGCAGCGCGGTCGCTGGGGGGGCATCCAGGTCGCTGATGCGCAGGCCAATGTCTGAATCGAGTTGGCGCGCCATGCCGTGCAGCAGTTCTTCGATGCGAATGGGGGCAGACACCCAGCCCAGCAGCGCCGTCCTGCGCCCATCGACGGTTTCGGGGTCGTGGGGCTTGGCATAGATGGGCAGGTACATGACGGTGGCCACCAAGTCGTTGCGCCCCGCATCCTGCTGCAGTGTGAGGGCGGCACTCAGCGCAGCCTCTCCGGTATCACGGGCACGCTCAAGTGCATCGCGAACCGCAGGAACCGTGCTGATGTCGAAACCCAGCGCTTTCAGGTTGCGGCTTGTGAGCGGCTCGATGTAACTGATCGGAGCAAAATAATCCCGCTCCCCCGCAGGCTCGATGGTGTAGCGGCCGAAACCCTGGCTGCGCAATGCCTGCTCATGGGCCTGCCGCTGATCCGGCGCCAGGCGCGACACGTAGGCTACGGCTTGCAGGCCCGGAAGGGTATCTTCCAGCGCGAGGGCAGCCACATAGGCCTTGAATTCCTCCCGGTCGATGCTTTCAGAGCCACCGTAATACCCCTTGACCCCGCGCAGCATCATCGCCAGCGTAGCCATCCGGTCGCGGATGCTGTAGGTGTTGCGGTCCACCGCCGCCGTAAAGGTCTGCTGGCGCCGGTTGTGGGACGCCTTGTTTTCCTCCATCCAGTGCCGCCAGGTCAGTCCCAGCAGCAAACTCGTCAGCAACAGCCCCGCCAACACGGGCATGTGCCCAGTGACGCGGATTTCCTGCGGCGTTTCAGTCGGCGTGGTGGTGTGCATGGATACGAAGAAGCAGGCCGGGACAGCGCATTCATTCCCCCAGCGGGGTGTGTTGTATCAGCTTGTATAGCTTATACAGGTTTGCCGAATTTGGCGGACGATCAAGTCCGTTGCGGTATACCCTTGGCATCCACGCAACACGATCCCCCCTGCCTTGCCGAAAGCCCACCCTATGCCATCGCTTGACTTCGAACTGGAGGAATCCCGCTTTCTCGCCTTCCACGACCAGCATCTGGACCAGCTCCAGACGGCTTGCACGGCCTTTGTGGAGCTGGTGGGCGCGCAGGTCGAGCGCAGCGGCCAGCTTGAGCTGTCCAAGGTCGAGGGGCGCGTCAAGGAGCGCGACGAATGCATCCGCAAGTTCTCACGCAAGTACCGTGCTGCGCTGGAAGAAAGCGGCACCCCGTATGAAATACGCCAGTACATCAGCGACCTCATCGGCGTGCGTGTGGTCTGCCTGTACGAGGATGAGCTGGAAAAGGTGGCTTCCACGGTCCGTCAACACTTCGAGGTCATCGAAATGACGGACAAAGTGAGCGCCGTCGAAGGCACGGAATCGTCTTTTGGCTATAAGGGTCTGCACTTGGATCTGCGCCCCGCCGAGCCAGGCGGCGGCGAGGCCAGCTCGGGCAGCGCTTTCGAATTGCAGATTCGCACCGTGATTCAGGATTCCTGGAGCGTGCTGGATCACAAGATCAAATACAAAAAGGCCATTCCTGGGCCGTTGAAGCGGCGCATCAACGTACTAGCTGCCCTGTTCGAGCTGGCGGATCGGGAATTTCGTCAGATTCGTGACGAAACGGAGTTGGAGATTCGCCAGGCGCCCGATGAGAGCGAAGTCGAGCCGGGAACCCCCGACGCGGCCCCGCGCCTTGGCCGAGACGTTGCAAGCAACCAACTGAATGCTTTCACATTCCTGAAGATTGCCAAGCATTTCTTCAAGGAATTCGAGTTCGAGCCGCACAAGGTCGACGGTTTTGTTGACGACATCCACGCTTGGGCGCCAGACATTACCCGCGCGCGCTTCAACCATTTGGTCCGCAACCACATCGGCACGGTCAAGCGCTACCGCCAGTTCCTGGAAGAGCAGCAGCCGGGCGGCAGTTTCAACCCCTATACGGTGATGCGCCACTGTCTGTACCTCGGAGACCGGGTCCTTTTCGCGGCCGCCTTGCGCAAGGTCTCCAGAAC
>JBATPF010000429.1:0-2034 GCA_049291355.1 Giesbergeria sp. | reverse complement strand
GGTGGTGGAGGGCGGCATGCTGCGCTGGGTCGGCCCCCAGAGCGCCGTGCCCGCCGCCTATGCCGCGTTGCCGCAGTTCGATGGTGGCGGCGCGCTCGCCACGCCTGGCCTGGTCGATTGCCATACCCATCTGGTCTATGGCGGCCAGCGCGCGAACGAATTTGCCATGCGCCTGGCCGGTGCCAGCTACGAAGAGGTGGCCAAGGCTGGGGGCGGCATTGTCTCCAGCGTGAACGCCACGCGCGCCGCGAGTGAAGACGAACTGTTTGAACTCGCCAAGCCTCGGCTACAGGCGCTGCTCGATGAAGGCGTGTGCGCCATCGAAATCAAGTCCGGCTACGGCCTGGCGCTGGCGCATGAGCGCAAGCAGTTGCGCGTGGCGCGCCGCCTGGGCGAGGCGCTGGGCGTGACGGTGCGCACCACCTTCCTGGGCGCGCACGCGCTGCCGCCCGAGTTCGCCGGGCGCAGCCAGGACTACATCGACCTCGTCTGCAACGAGATGCTGCCCGCGCTGGTCGCCGAGGGCCTGGTCGATGCGGTCGATGTGTTCTGCGAGCGCATCGCCTTCACGCTGGCCGAGACGGAGCAGGTCTTTCGCGCCGCACAGCAACTGGGTATCCCGGTCAAGCTCCACGCCGAGCAGATCTCGGACATGGGCGGCTCGCAGCTCGCAGCCCGCTATGGCGCGCTGTCGTGCGACCACATCGAGCATTTGTCGCAGGCCGGTATCGACGCCATGAAAGCCTCGGGCACCGTGGCCGTGCTGCTGCCCGGCGCCTACTACACGCTGCGCGATACGCAAGTGCCGCCCATTGTCGCCCTGCGCGCAGCGGGCGTGCCCATGGCCGTCTCCACCGACCACAACCCCGGCACCTCGCCCGTGCTCAGCCTGCTGCTCATGGCCAACATGGCCTGCACGCTGTTTCGCCTGACGGTGCCCGAGGCGCTGGCGGGCATCACGCAGCACGCCGCCCGCGCGCTGGGCCTGCAGGACACGCACGGCCTGCTCGCGTCCCACCGCCCGGCCAACTTCGTGCTGTGGCCCTTTGCGCAAGCGGCCGAACTGGCGTACTGGTTTGGCCACAAGCCGGCATGCACCATCGTGCGGCAAGGGCGCGTCGTGCAGGGCGCACCGGCTTGCGTGCCATCGACTCACCAAGGATTCACTCCATGACCGCTCCCTCCATCCATGCCCTCGCCCGTCCCGAGGTGCTCCCCCTGCCGGCCTACAACGCCGGGCTGTCGTCTGCGGCCGTGCGTGCGCGCTACGGCGTGACCGACATCGCCCGCCTGGCCAGCAACGAGAACCCCTATGGCCCCAGTCCCGCTGTGGCGCGGGCGCTGGTCGATCTGGCCGCCCAGCTTGGCAACTACCCCGACGCCCAATGCACAGCGCTGCGCGCCGCCATTGGCGAGCGCACCGGCGTCGCTGCCGACTGCATCGTGGTCGGCAATGGCTCCGAAGACATCCTGCAGATGCTTTGCCAGGCCTTTCTGTCGCCGGGAACGCGCGTGCTCACCCAGCGCCCGGCCTTTGGCCTGCACGAAATTTACCCGCGCATGATGGGCGCGCAGGTCGAGCTGCTGGAGCTGACGCCCGCGCTGGGCTTTGATACCGATGCCTGGTGCGCGGCCCTCGCACGCGGCCCCCACATGGCCATGCTGGCCAACCCGTCCAACCCCGTGGGCTGCATGTTTGATGCGGGCGAATTCACCCGCCTACTGGACGCCACGCCCGACCACACCCTGCTGGTGGTGGACGAGGCCTATGTCGAATACGCGCGCCTGGCTCCCGGTTATCCCGATGTACTGGCCCTGCTGCGCGCGCGCAGCATGCCCTGGATCGTGCTGCGCACCTTCTCCAAGGCCTGGGGTCTGGCGGGCCTGCGTGTGGGCTACGGCCTGGCGTCGGACGCCGCGCTGGTGCAACTGCTGGACCGCGTGCGCACGCCGTTCAATGTGAACTACGCCGCGCAGACGGCCGCGCTGGCCGCCTGGGGCGACGAGGCGCACATGCAGCACGCCGTGGCCGAG
>JBATPF010000428.1:0-8136 GCA_049291355.1 Giesbergeria sp. | reverse complement strand
GCGCTGGCTCGTATGAGGATTTTTTCGTCGCCATTCAGCGCGACGACGGCGTGACCGTTGAGTCTTTGCTGCGCCGCGGTTTTGATCCCAACACCAGCGATGCCAAGGGCCAGCCGGGCCTGTGCGTGGCCGTGCAGGCAGATTCCTTGCGCGCCGCCGCCGCCTTGTTGCGCGCACCCAATCTTGACGTCAACGCGCTCAATGCCGATAAAGAAAGCGCCCTGATGCTGGCGGCCCTGCGCGGCCAGAGCGACATGGTGCGAACGCTGCTGGCGCGGGACGCCGACGTGAACCAGCCCGGCTGGACCGCCTTGCACTACGCCGCTTCCGGAACCAGCTCGTACCAGGCGGAAATCATTGCCCTGCTGTTGGATCACTACGCCTACATCGACGCGGCTTCGCCCAATGGAAGCACCCCGCTGATGATGGCGGCCCAGTACGGCACCAGCGAGTCGGTGGAGCTGTTGCTGCGCGAGGGCGCTGACCCTTCGCTGCGCAACCAGTTGCGCCTGAATGCGGTGGAGTTCGCCCTGCGGGCCGAACGCAAGGATGTGGCCAAAACCATCGCCGATGCGATTCGGCGCCGCCAACCCCAGCGCGGCCGCTGGTAGTCAGGCGGGCGCGTTGGCCGCCTCGGGCCGCGACTGAAGGCGTGCATACAGGCCACCCGCTTGCATCAGTTCCTGGTGCGAGCCTTGCTCTGCCACTCGGCCGCGATCCATCACCACCACACGGTCGGCATGCTCAATGGTCGAGAGCCGGTGGGCGATCACGAGGGTGGTTCGGCCCCGCATCAGGCGTGCCAGCGCTTCTTGCACCAGACGCTCGGACTCGGTATCGAGCGCCGAGGTGGCTTCATCGAGGATCAGAATCGGGGCGTCCTTGTAGAGCGCGCGGGCAATGGCCAGGCGTTGGCGCTGCCCGCCCGACAGCTGCGCCGCGTTGTGCCCCACCTGCGTATGGATACCCTGCGGCAAGCCGGCCACATGCTCGGCCAGGTTGGCCGCGGCCAGGCAGTCGCTCACCCGCTGCGGGTCCAGCGGACCTCCCAGCGCCACGTTGGCCGCAAGGGAGTCGTTGAACATCACCACGTCCTGGCTAACGAGTGCGAACTGGTCCCGAAGACTCTGCAGGTCCCACGTCTCCAGTGCCTTCCCGTCGAGCAGCACCTGGCCCTGATCGCATGCGACAAAGCGTGGCAGCAGATTGACCAAAGTGGTCTTGCCGGCGCCAGAAGGACCGACCAAGGCAACAATTTCGCCTGGTTTGACGGAAAAACTGACCCGGTCAAGTGCCGGAGGACGATCGGCCGCGAACGCCACGCTCACCTGGTCAAACACAATGGCGCCCTGCGCCCGCGCGCTGGTGTGGCTGCCGCCGGTTTCTGCGGGCGTCTCACCCAGCAGGGTCAAGCCGCGCTCGAGTGCCGCCACGCCGCGGGTGATCGGGTTGGCCACGTCGGCCAGCCGGCGGATAGGGGCGATCAACATCAGCATGGCGGTGATGAAGGCAACAAACCCACCCACCGTCACATCGTGCGACGCTGCCGCGCCCCGGCTTTGCCAAAGTGCCGTACAAATCACGGCTGAGAGGGCGGCTGCGGCCAGCAACTGGGTCAGCGGCGTCATGGCGGCCGAGGCAATGGTGGCCTTGATCGCCAGACCGCGCAGGTTCCGGCTCAGGACCCCAAAACGCTCCGACTGCCCGGGTTGCGCTGCGTGCAAGCGCACCATGCGGTGCGCCAGCACGTTTTCCTCGACCACGTAGGCCAGGGAGTCGGTGGCTTGCTGGCTGGTTTTGGTGATGCGATAGAGCCGGCGTGACAGAGTTTTCATGATCCAGGCAACGCCCGGAACCACCAAACCAACGATCAATGTCAGCTGCCAGTTGAGGTACAGCAGATAGCCCAGCAGCGCCAGCAGCGTAAAGCCGTCGCGCGAGAGCCCCAGCAAGGCCTGCACCAGCAGTGTGGCGCCGGTTTGCACTTCGTACACCACCGTGTTCGACAGGCTGCTGGCCGATTGCCGGGAGAACAGCGCCATGTCGGCGGCCAGCAGGCGCGCAAAAAGCGTTTCTCTGAGGATCAGCATGCCGTCGTTGGCAATGCGCGCCAGGGCATATTGGCCGACAAACTGTGCCAGCCCGCGAACCAGAAATACACCCATGATCGCCAGCGGCACCATCCAGAGCTGCAGACTGCCCTGTGTAAATCCACGGTCCAGCAAGGGTTTGAGCAGCGCGGGAATCAGCGGTTCGGTGACCGCCCCAACCAAGGTGGCCACCACCGCAACCGACCAGGCCAGTCGCTGCCCCCGAAAATAATTCGAAAGGCGGGCAAGCCGCGCCAAGAGGGGAGCGGAGGCAAGCGCGGACGCGCTCTTGTGCTGCGCCGCGGCGCCAGGATCGGATGAAGACATGTGCCGCCGATTCTACTTTTTGCGCCCTCATCAACGTTTTGTGACAAGGGTCTTTGCCGGCAGTGTGTAACATTCAGCCCTGATAGCCGGCCCCTGACCGGCTGCTGCCATTTGCGAATGACCATTCCACCATTGCCTACACCCCTCTCCATGACGAGCTCGCGGCGCGCTGCGCTCGTCGCCCTTGGCTCCCTGTCTGCCATTCCTGCGCTGGCACAATTTCGCGTGGAGGTGTCGGGTATCGGCCTGACCCAGCTACCGATTGCCATCGCCGCCTTTCGCGGGGAAGGCCAAGCCCCCCAAAAAATTTCAGCCATTGTGCAGGCCGACCTGGAGCGCAGCGGTCAGTTTCGCGCCGTGGACGCCAGCGGCGCCGCACTGGACGAGACCTCGCGCCCTGACGTCGCCCTGTGGCGGCAAAAAAGTGCCGATTCGCTGGTCAGCGGCAGCATTGCGCGCCTTGCCGATGGACGCTACGACATCCGTTTTCGTCTCTGGGACGTGGTGCGCGGGCAGGACCTGGGCGGACAGAGCTACGTCATTGTTCAGGCCGACCTGCGCTTGGTGGCGCACCGCATCGCCGATTTCGTTTATGAAAAGCTGACCGGTGAAAAGGGCGTTTTTTCCACGCGACTGACGTACGTCACCAAGTCTGGCACGCGCCATACCCTCTGGGTGGCGGATGCAGACGGCGAAAACGCCCAGTCGGCTCTGGCCAGCCCCGAGCCCATTATTTCGCCCGCCTGGTCACCGAACGGCCGACAAATCGCCTACGTTTCGTTCGAATCGCGCAAGCCGGTGGTATACGTACATGACGTCGCCACCGGACGGCGGCGCCTGATTGCCAATTTCCGCGGCTCCAACAGCGCGCCGGCCTGGGCGCCGGACGGCAAGTCGCTGGCGGTCACGCTCAGCCGCGACGGCAATTCGCAGATATACACCATTGACGCCAACGGCGGTGAGCCGCGCCGACTGATCCAGAGCGCCGGCATCGACACCGAACCCCTGTACGCGCCCGACGGACGAACGATTTATTTCGTCAGTGACCGGGGTGGTGCGCCGCAGATTTACCGGATGCCCGCCAGCGGCGGCAACCCCGAGCGCGTGACTTTTGACGGCAGCTACAACATTTCTCCCGCGCTCAGCCCCGATGGGCGCTGGCTGGCCTATATCTCCCGTGTGGGTGGGGGCTTCAAGCTGCATGTCATGGATCTGACGAACAACAGCGTGCGCGCCATCACGGACACCACGGCCGACGAGAGCCCGAGCTTCGCGCCCAACAGCCGTCTGCTCGTCTACGCTACCCAGCAGCAAGGCCGTGAAGCGCTCATGACCACCACACTCGACGGGAAGATCAAGGCCCGCCTGGCGGGACAAAGTGGTGACCTGCGCGAACCCGACTGGGGTCCGTTCCAGAACCAATGAATTTTCTATCTATCCAATCTATTTTCAGGGCTCAGGAGTAACTCAAATGATCAAACGTATTTCTTACTTGGCAGCAGCGCTTGTGGTGCTGGCAGGCTGCAGTTCGGGTGTCGATCTCGACAACGTGCCGGTAGACGACAAGGCTGGAGCGCCACTGTCCACCACCAACAACGGTGCCAACAGCGGCAACGCCGGGCAGAGCGGTGTCCAGGGCGTGGACCTCAATGCATCGGCCCGCGACGCGGCTGGGCCAGTGGGCATTGCCCGTGTCATTTATTTTGATTACGACAGCTATGTGATCAAGCCCGACTTCCAGTCCTTGATTGAAGGACACGCCCGTTTCCTGAAGGCCAACACCGGCCGCAATCTGGTGATCGAAGGCAACACCGACCAGCGCGGTGGCAGCGAGTACAACCTGGCACTGGGCCAAAAGCGGGCCGAGGCCGTGCGCCGTGCGCTGGTGCTGCTGGGCGTGCCCGAGCGCCAGATGGAGGCGGTAAGTTTCGGCAAGGAAAAGCCGGCCGCCATGGGCAACTCGGAAGATGCCTACGCTCAGAATCGCCGTGCCGAGCTCTCGTACCGCTAAGCAATGGCTGCAACACCAATGAGCATCCGCTACGGTTGGGCGCTGGCATTGGCACTGGCCGGAGTTCTGGCCACGCCGGCCCGTGCTGCGCTGTTTGAAGACGATGAGGCGCGCCGCGCCATCATCGAACTGCGCCAGCGCATCGATACGCTGCAGCAATCGAACCAGCGCGCCGGGGACGACCTGCGCCGCTCGGGGGAAGACACCAGCCAGATGCGCCGCAGCTTGCTGGATTTGCAAAGCCAGATCGAGTCGCTGCACGTGGAGCTTGCCAAGCTGCGCGGACAGAACGAACAACTGGTCCGTGATGTTTCCGAACTGCAGCGCCTGCAAAAGGAAACCGCGCAAGGCGTGAACGAGCGCCTGAAAAAGTTCGAGCCCGGAAAGGTCACGCTGGACGGGCAGGAGTTCGTCGCCGACCCGGCAGAGCGACAAGACTTCGAGGCGGCGCTCGCCACATTCCGTTCTGGCAAGTTTGCCGACGCGGCTACGGCCTTTGCGGCCTTCCTGCGCCAGTTCCCGCAAAGCGGCTACCTGCCGTCCGCGCGCTTCTGGCTGGGCAATGCCCAATACGCCACGCGCGACTACAAAGAGGCCATCGGCAACTTCAAGGCCTTGCTGGCCAGCGCACCCAATCACGCCCGTGCGCCCGAAGCTGCGTTGTCGATTGCCAACTGCCAAATGGAACTCAAAGCAACCACCGGCGCGCGCAAAACGCTAGAGGACCTGATTCGGGTCTACCCCGCCTCGGAAGCGGCAGCAACCGCCAAAGAGCGGCTGGCGCGGATGAAGTGAGCGCAGAGTCGGTCGGCTCGGTCGGTCCCGCTGACGCAACTGCAAACCTGCGGCGCCGGTTTGGGGGACTTGATCGCCTCTACGGTGCGGCGGGCGCCTCCCGTATCAGTCAGGCCCACATCGCCATCGTCGGTATCGGCGGCGTCGGCTCCTGGGCCGCCGAAGCACTGGCGCGCAGCGGCGTTGGGAGCCTTACGTTGATCGACCTGGACCACATTGCCGAATCCAACATCAATCGGCAAATTCACGCACTCGATGTCACGGTGGGTCAGGCCAAGGTGCAGGCGATGCGCGAGCGTATTGCCGGCATTCATCCCGCCTGCCACGTGCATTGTGTTGAGGAATTCGTGGAGCCAGGCAATTGGCCAGCCATCCTGCAGGGCGCGCAGGTAGACGGCGTCATTGACGCCTGTGATCAGGTCCACGCCAAAACGGCCATGGCTGCCTGGGCGCGTAGCCACGAAGCCCTGTTCATTGCCTCGGGCGCGGCCGGCGGCAAGCGCCTGGCGCACAAGCTGGAAGTTGCAGACCTCGCGCAAGTCACTCACGACCCCTTGCTGGCACAGGTTCGATACCGTTTGCGCAAACACCACGCGGCGCCACGCACGCCCAACAAGGCCTTTGGCATTGCTTGCGTCTTCAGCCGCGAACCGGTCATGCCGCCAGATGCATCCTGCGAACTCGACGGGCAAACCGATGGTTCGCTCAATTGCCACGGCTACGGCTCGACGGTCGCAGTCACCGCCAGCTTTGGGCTTTGCGCAGCGGGGTGGATGTTAGACTCACTGGCGAAGCATTCAAAAAAGGTATAATTCAAGGCTTTGCTGCAGCGCATACGACGCGTTGCAACAGAGATCGGGACGTTAGCTCAGTTGGTAGAGCAGCGGACTTTTAATCCGTTTGTCGTGGGTTCGACCCCCGCACGTCCCACCAGTAAATTCAAGGGCTTAGCCGCAAGGCTAGGCCCTTTGTCTTTCTCGACGGGACGAAAACGTGACCAAATTGACTGCGCTTTCATCATGGGCGCGCTGGATTCGGCTCGCTGCGACAGCAAGATGTTCCGTGGCGTACTTTGCATAGCGGTCCACCATCACCCTGGACTTCCAGCCGCCCAAGTCTTTGCGCTCATCGCAAGACGTTCCCGCCTGAGGATGCCACGGCGCCCATGCATGGCGCAGATCGGGAAACCGAAAATCCTCAATGCCAGCCGCCTGCCGTGCGCTGTACCAGGCGGTTTTGGTAATTGCCCGCTCGATCTGGGCAACCGGTTTGGGCAAGCCTAAGCCACCGAATGCGAGGAGCATGCCTGGTGCTCTCATGCGCCTGGCGCTGGTTGCCGGTGGCTTCAGCGCCCTCCAGGCCTTTGGTACATACCCTCGATGGCCTGCGCAAAGTGGGCCATCAGGTTGTTGCGTTTGAGTTTGAGCGTGGGCGTCATGAAGCCGTTTTCGATGGTCCAGGGCTCCAGGGTGCAATGCACGGTGCGGGGCACGGCGTAGCGCGGAAAACTGGCGGTGCTGGTTTCGATGCGCGCCAAGATGGCGCGGTGCACTGCGGCGTTGTTTGGGCTGTCCGGGTCTTGCGCATCCAGCCCCAGGCCTTCGGCCAGGCGCAGCCATTCGTCGCGTTTGAGCACGGCCACGCAGGTGATGAAGGGGCGGTTTTCGCCCACCACAAAGGTTTGTTCGAGCAAAGGGTCGGACTGCAAGGCCAGTTCCAGGTCGCCGGGCGGGATTTTTTCGCCGGTCGAGGTGACGATGATCTCCTTGATGCGCCCCCGGATGGTGATGCGGCCGTCCACGATGTCGGCCTGGTCGCCCGTGCCCAGCCAGCCGTCCGCCGCCAGGATTTTGGCGGTGTCTTGGGGCCGTTTCCAGTAGCCTTTCATTACGATGGAGCCGCGCACTTGTAGCTCGCGGTTCTCGCCGATGCGCACCTCTACGCCCGCAAGGGCTCGGCCCACGCTGGCGGGGTCGTTGTCGTGCACGGTGTTCACGCAGACCACGGGCGAGGTTTCCGTCATGCCGTAGCCCTGCACCAGCGGCAGGCCCAGGCCCAGAAAGCACTTGGCAATGGTGGGCGAGAGCGGCGCGCCGCCGCTGATCGCCACGCGCACACGCCCGCCAAATTGCGCCAGCAGCGGCTTTGCCACCAGGGCCTGCAGCACAGGCCAGGGCAGCAGGTTCATCCAGCCGCCCTGCGTTTCGTGGTGCGCGGGCGGTGGCAGGCCCTGTTCACGGCAAAAGCGTTGCCAACCCTTGGTCTGTGCGGCCTCATAGAGCTGCATCTTCCAGGGCGTGGGCGACAGTGTTTCGAGCAGCTTGGCGTGGACGCGCTCGTAAATGCGCGGCACCGAAACGAGCACCGTGGGTCGTACGGTTTTCAGGTCGTTGGCCAGTAGAGCCACCGAGCGCGCAAAAGCCACACAGCAGCCGGCCGCGATGGGCAGGTAGTAGCCCCCCGTGCGCTCGAAGGTGTGCGACAGCGGCAGGAACGATAGGAAAACATCGTCCTGAGTGGGTGCGATGCGCTCCAGTACAGCCTGCACATCGCTGACGACGTTGCGGTGCGTCAGCATGACGCCCTTGGGTTTGCCCGTGGTGCCCGAGGTGTAGACGATGGCTGCAAGGTCGTCGGCACCGGGCGGTGTGGGCGCGGGTGCGGCCAGGGGTTGCCCTGCACCGCCCAGCCATTGCGCGAGCGAGCCCAATGCAGGGCCGCCGGCGCTGGCGGGATGGGGTTGCAAGGCCGGGCCCTCGTCTGTCACGACCACCGCACGCAGTGCAGGAAAGGCGGTGCCCACGGTGCGGATCTGCTCCCACTGCGCCGCCTGGCCCAAGATGAGCACGGAGGCCTCGCTGTCCTGGAGGATGTAGGCAATGCTGCCCGGGTTGTCGATGGCGTGCAGCGGCA
>JBATPF010000427.1:0-1683 GCA_049291355.1 Giesbergeria sp. | reverse complement strand
CATCTCGGCTTCGTCGAATTCGCATCGGATGCGCTCTTGCAGCCCCAGGCGCTTGAGGCCCGCGGCGGCCAGCACAATGGCTTCGTACTGGCCTTCGTCGAGCTTGCGCAGCCGGGTGTCGAGGTTGCCGCGCAGCGGTTCGATGCGCAGGTCGGGGCGCAGCGCCTGCAGTAGCACGGTGCGGCGCAGGCTGGATGTGCCCACCACCGCGCCCTGGGGCAGGTCTTGCAGGCGGGCATGGCGCGGCGAGACAAAGGCGTCGCGCGCATCCTCGCGTTCCATCACGCAGGCCAGTGCAAAGCCTTCGGGCAATTCCATGGGAACGTCCTTGAGCGAGTGCACGGCGATGTCGGCGCGGCCGTCTTCCAGCGCGGCTTCGAGCTCTTTCACGAAAAGGCCCTTGCCGCCCACCTTGGAGAGCGTGCGGTCAAGAATCTGGTCGCCCAGCGTGGTCATGCCCAGCAGGCTGACCTGGTGGCCGCGTGCCGCCAGCAGGGCTTGTACATGCTCGGCCTGCCACAGGGCCAGGCGGCTTTCGCGTGTGGCGATGACGATGTTCAGGGGTTTGGAATTCACGGCGCGGACACTGGAAAAACTTGAGCTGGGGATGCTAGCATGCTGCGCCGCAGCAGCGCCCGCCGCGCGGCGCACCCCTTTCGGAGACAAGGCATGGCCAGCACGCGCAAGAACGACAAAGACCAACCCCTCATCGACGATATCCGCCTTCTCGGCCGTATTTTGGGCGATGTGATTCGTGAGCAGGAGGGCGCTGCGGCCTTTGATTTGATCGAGCAGGTGCGCCAGCTTTCGGTCGCTTTCCGGCGCGACGCCGACCACGAGGCCAACAGCGCCTTGAAGAAGCTGCTCAAAAGCCTCTCGGCCGACCAGACGGTGAGCGTGATCCGCGCCTTCACCTATTTTTCGCACCTGGCCAACCTAGCCGAAGACCGCCACCACATTCGCCGCCGCACCATTCGCGAGCGCGCAGGCGACACTCAGGAAGGCAGTATTGACGTCGCCCTGGCGCGCCTGCGCTGGGCCGGCATTGCGCCCAGCGCCGTGGCGCAAACCCTGGCCGGGGCCTACGTGTCCCCGGTGCTCACCGCGCACCCCACCGAAGTGCAGCGCAAAAGCATTCTGGACGCCGAACGCGCCATTGCCAAGCTGTTGGCCGAGCGCGGCGACTTGGAAGAGCGCGCCCAGCTCTACAACAGCGCCCGCGACGCGCTGACGCCGCGCGAACTGGCCCGCAACGAGGCGCAGCTGCGCGCGCACGTCACGCAGCTGTGGCAAACGCGGCTGCTGCGCTACACCAAGCTGACCGTGGCCGACGAGATTGAGAACGCGCTGAGCTACTACGAAGCCACGTTTTTGCGCGAGATTCCCAAAATCTATGCCGAACTCGAACAATCCCTGGGCCAGGGCAGCGTGGCCAGCTTTCTTCGCATGGGCCAATGGATTGGCGGCGACCGCGACGGCAACCCCAACGTGGGCGCCGACACCCTGGTGCAGGCCCTGCGCCGGCAAAGCGAAGTTGCGCTGCGCCACTACCTGACCGAAGTGCATCTGCTGGGCGCCGAGCTGTCGCTTTCCGCCCGCTTGGTGGACGTCTCCGCCGACATGCAGCGCCTGGCAGAAAGCTCGCTCGATACCAGCGAGCACCGCCAGGACGAGCCCTACCGC